>JBCCQU010000135.1:0-6386 GCA_039208875.1 Planctomycetota bacterium | reverse complement strand
GTGGAAGCCGTACATCTCCGTGCCCCACACGCCCTGATCCGTGAACCGCCACGAAGCGTTCTCGTTGAACTCGCTGTACACCCAACGCCAATCGTTGTTGCCCGGCTCGCCGACACTCGGCCCGATCCGCCGCTTGCCGTCCGGGCCCGGGAACGGGTTCACGAAGCTCTCGCGGTGCTCGTTCGCATACGAGGCCTGCACCTGGCCGAGCGACCGGATGTTGCCCTGGCTGATCAACGCCTGTGCGCTCAGTCGTGCCTCACCGAGAGCCGGCAGCAGGATGCCGATGAGCAACGCGATGATGGCAATCACGACGAGAAGCTCGATCAGCGTGAAGCCGTGACGCTTGGCATCGGGTGCGGTCGTGTCGAGCGCTTGAGTATGAGTTTGTGTATCAAGATGACGCATGACGCTGGGTCGTCCTGTGCGATTCGGCCGGCCGGTCGCCAGCCTGGGGAGCATGCAGCGGGTGAGAAGCACCCTCACGAATCACGAGCAGCCGCGACTGGCAGCCCGTCACAGCACCGATGAACCGTCACCGACGCAGTGCATAACAACATAATAACGGGCCGTTACTTGTTTACCAACCGCTTACCTATTCGACGCAAAACCGGCGCGGTTCACAGGGCTTCCACCGATTTATCAGACAGTCAGGCCGCTTCGGCACTCATCCGCCGGGCCTCAGCCACCGCCTCAGCGATTTCACGCTTCGACCCAAGCACAACCACCCGGATCCCAAAGTTTTCACCGACCTTCACCGCCGTGCCCGCACCGATCTGCGAGCTCCGGATATGCAGCTCCAGCGGCTCGTCTGCATGCTTCGGCAGCTCGATGATCGAGCCCGGCACCCAGTTCATCACGGCCGACGACGGCATACGTCGGCTGCCAAGCCGAACGATCACGGGCACTTCGAGATTCAGTACGGATTTGGGGTCGGTACGGTCGGGCATGGCGGGATCGTCCGCAATCGGCGTGCCGCCGACAGACACCGTCGGCACACGCCCTCTTGCTCTGTTCGTTGCTCAGCCTGTGTATCGGCCGACGATCAGCGTGACATTGTGCCCACCAAAGCCGAACGTGTTATTCATCGCGAGGGCGACATCCGCCTGCTTGGCTTCGTGGGCCACCAGATCGATATCAAACTCGGCGTCCGGGTTATCGAGGTTGATCGTGGGTGCCACCACGCCCTCGCGCACAGCCCGCAGGCACGCGATCATCTCGATCGCACCAGATGCACCGAGGCAGTGGCCGTGCACGCTCTTGGTGCTGCTCATCAGCATCTTGCCGCCCGCCGACCGACGCACATGATCGCCGAACAGGTGCGTCACCGCTGCGACTTCCGCCGCATCGCCGAGCGGCGTGGACGTTCCGTGGGCATTGACGTAGCCGATCGAATCTGGCGCAAGCTGCGCATCGGCCAACGCCATGCGCATCGCGCCGAGCGCTCCCGATCCCTCGGGGTCCGGGGCCGTGATGTGGTGCGCGTCGCACGAGTTCCCGAAGCCGACAAGTTCGCCGAGGATGTTGGCACCGCGCTTCTTGGCGTGCTCCTCGGTTTCGAGCACGTACATCGCGGCGCCCTCAGACAGCACAAACCCGTCACGATCGACATCGAACGGTCGGCTCGCCCGCTGCGGCTCGTCGTTGCGTGTCGTGAGCGCCTTCATGGTCATAAACGCGCCGAGGCACAGCGGCGTGCACGCCGCCTCCGCACCGCCGACGAGCATGACGTCGGTCATGCCACGCCGCAGATATTGCATCGCGTCGCCGATGGCATGGCCGGAGCTTGCGCACGCCGTGGCGTGGGCCGTCGCCGGGCCGCGCAGCCCGTAGCGAATCGCCAGATTGCCGACGACCGCGTTGGCCATGAGCCGCGGCACCGTGAACGGATTGATCCGATCGGGCCCGCGAGACACGAGCGTCTTCACGCCGGTTTCGATGGTGTAGATGCCGCCGATGCCGGAGCCCACGATGCAGCCGACCCGCGACGGATCCTCGGCTGAGAAGTCGACACCGCTCGAAGTCACAGCTTCGTGCGCAGCAAACACGCCGAGCTGAGTGCAACGGTCCAGCTTCTTCGCCTCGCGGCCTTCGAGCACCGGGCTGGGTGTCCAGTCGTGCACCTGCCCGCCGACGGTGCTTGACCAGCCGGTGTAGTCATCGAACTTCATGTCGCCCATGTTGGCGATTGGCGTGATGCCACTCTTGCCATCGCGCATCGACGTCCACACCGAGTCCGCGTTATGACCGATATTGGTCACAGCACCGAGACCGGTAATCACAACACGATGTTGGCCGTTGGCGGATGGAGGCATGTCGTCAGAGTGGGGCGAACGCAGCGTCAGTCGACGCCGTTGGCACCCTTGATGAAGTCGATCGCCTCACCGACCGTCTTGATCTTCTCAGCCTGCTCGTCTGGGATGCTGGTCTCGAACTCGTCCTCGAACTCCATGACCAGTTCGACCGTGTCCAGGCTGTCGGCGTTGAGATCATCGACAAAATTCGTCTCACGCGAGATGGTCCCGCGATCCACGCTCATCTGCTCGGCGACGATGTCGATGACCTTGCTCTCGATTTCTTGTTCGGTCACGTCCGCGGTCTCCCACGCATCCCGGGGCACTTCCCGAGGAGCGGTGTTTACAAGGTCCGCAGTATAGCCGGCCTATCCCTTGTCCGACGCCTCGCGATCAAGTCTGGCCGCCCAATCCAGCCCGCATCACCGGCGTACGCCCTACAGACCTCCGGCAAACAATCGAACAGCACGATCAGTTCAGCACGAGGGATTCTGCCGCTTGTGTCGCTTCGCCCGCCCGGATTCCTTGACGCACACCAGTGTGTGGTGCATGGTCCCCGTCAGCCAGTCGATAGCCCCGCCAGCGACGTCCCGACTCCGGACACGCATGGCGGGCTTCAAAGTGTGAACGCTCGGGTGTGGTGCCAGAGTCCAGGAGGTCGTGGTGAGAGACCACACCATGGAACCACTGCCGACCGAGCCCGAGGCTTTCAGCGAGCACATCGCCGGACTCCTCCGAGAACTCAAGCCCGACCTCGAAGTTGTTCTCGCCAGCCCGCGAGAACTTCTCGTCGACGGCCGACGCCTCGACCTCGACAACGTGCTGCGCATGGTCCGGGGCGAACCCGACCGCGGCTCCGAGATCGTTCGGCATTACCTCGATCAACTGTTCGCCGCCGACGCGACGACCGCCGCCGAGATGCCCTTCGAGCTCGCACGATCGCGGATCATGCCGCGCGTGCAGCCGGTCTCGATCTTCACCCACCTCGATCGCGAACTCGTCGCGCACGTTCCGTTCGTCAACGGCACGGTTGTGGTCTTCGTCACCGACCTGCCGCAGATGACCGTCAGCCTCACCACCGAGCAGATCCTGCGGTGGGGCGTCGATATCGAAGAGGTCGATCAGATCGCTCGCGACAATCTCCGGAGCTACACGCCGGAGATCGAGGTGCAATTCGTCGAAAGCAAGGAGGGCGGCAGGGCCGCGATCATCAGCGAGCAAGACGGCTATGACGCCGCACGCATCCTGCTCGATGATCTCTACAGCAGGCTCGCCAGCCATCTGGGCGGCAACTTCCACGTCGCAACACCAGCACGCGACATGTTCGTCGCCGTCAGCGAAGGCCCGCCCGTGTTCATCGATCGCGTCGCCAACAAGGTCGAGCAGGACTACCGGCGCTTGCCGTATCCTATCTCGCCCGAGTTCTTCTACGTCACGCTCGACGGCGTCGCGGGCCGAGTCGACTTGGCCGCCTGATGCTCAACCAAATGCTCAACCTGCTGCTCAATCGGCGGGCGTGAATCGCGAGCCATCGAGCACGTCGAAAGTCACGAAGTCGCCGATGGCGAAGTCGGTCGCCGACTGTCCCGGCGCGGTCGGTGTGCAGTGGATCGGCACCCCGCCGTGCACCACGACCGCATCGCCCTCGATCGCGATGACCATGCCCTGGATGCGCCGCGGCCGACCCTCGACCGGCTCGACGTAGCGCCCGCCCGAGCCGACCTTGTCCATCCGCCGTGCCTCAGCATGGATCGTCCCGATGAGCGGCGCCCCGGGCTGCACGGTGATCTCAGCCGTCGGCCGCAAGTGCAGCTTGTAGTTGCTGTTGAAGTACGCCGCGACGATGTACCCAGCCTTCGTCGCCGTCTCCGGCACGATCTCGCGCAGCGTGCCGCGGGCCAGCTTGGGATCAATCGCTGAGGTCGGGGCGGGGTGGATCATGCTGTGAGCGTAGGTGCAGCCCGCTGCTCGATCCCGATGCCGGGCTCATGGGCGTAAGGCGGCTGACCGGTCAGAGGTCGATGAAGTTCTTCAGCAGCCGCGGGCCTTCATTCGTCAAGAAGCTCTCCGGATGAAACTGCACGCCCTCCAGCGGCGCGCTGCCTCCAGCCCAATCTCGGCGGAGTCCCATCACCACTCGGCCCTCGGGCTCGTCGCACCACGCGCTCACCGACCACGAACCATCGCCGTCCGCCTCGGTCGGCACACTGTCGCTCTGCACGATCAGCGAGTGGTAACGCGTTGCTGTGAACGGGCTGGGCAGGCCGGCGAAGACGCCACGGCCGTCGTGGTGCACCTCGCTTGTCTTGCCGTGCATCACCCGGTGGTGCGTCGTCACCGCCATGCCGTAGCGGTCGCCGATGCACTGGTGCCCGAGGCACACGCCGAGGATGGGCACCTTGCCCGCGAACGCCTCGATGATGTCCCGGCTGTTGCCGCTCTCTTCGGGCGTGCAAGGCCCGGGCGAGATGATGATGTGGCTCGGGCCCTTGCCCGAATCCAGATCGGCTGCAGCCCCGGCCGAGACCTGATCGTTCCGCAGCACCACCAGATCGCGATCGAGCACCAGCGAGCGATCAAGCTCGCCGAGCCGCTGCACGAGGTTCCAGGTGAAGCTGTCGTAGTTATCGACGACGAGAATCATGCGGACACAGGATAGCCCCCGCCGCCGAACCGGCTGCGGCCGGTACGCTTGAGTAATGCTGAAGCTGCTCATGCCGCTGGTGCTGTTGGCCATCGTGATCGGGCTGGTGGTGGTCGCCGACCGTCCCCGCCCGCGGGCCGACTTCGTCTTCCACAACGGCCAGGACGTCGCGACGCTCGATCTGCAAAAGATGAGCTGGTCGATGGACCTCCGCGCCGCCCGCATCGTCTTCGAGGGCCTCGCCCGCAACGACGCGTTTAGTCCGGGCTTCGAGCCGATCCCCGCCGCGGCTGAAGCGTGGGAGATCTCGCCCGACGGCAAGACCTACACCTTCCGAATCCGCGAAGAAGCCCGCTGGTCGAACGGCGAGCCAGTGCGCGCGCACGATTTCGTCTATTCCTGGCGTCGCGCCCTGCTGCCTGATACCGCAGCCGACTACTTCAAGCTGTTCACCATCATCGAGGGCGCCAAGCCGTTCTACGACTGGCGGACCCGAGCGCTCGAAGCCTTCGCAGCCGGCGAAAGCGACTACGCGACCGGCGACGAGCTCTGGGCAGCCACCGAGGCCCGCTTCAACGAGACCGTCGGCCTGCGCGCCATCGACGACAAGACCCTCGAGGTCCGCCTCATTCGGCCCGTGCCGTACTTCCTCGATCTCATGGCCTTCGCGGTGTTTTACCCGGTGTACCCGCCGCTGGTCGAGCAGTACGACGTGCTCGATCCCGCCGGCAGCGGCCGCATCGTCAGCAAGCCCGGCTGGACCAAGCCGCCGCACATCGTCAGCAACGGCCCCTTCATGCTCACCGAGTGGCGCTTTAAACGCGACATGACCTTCGAGCAGAACCCGCACTGGTGGGATCGCGACAGCCTGGATGTGCGCACCATGCAGGCCATCACCATCAACGACCCCAACGCGCAGGTGCTGGCGTACCAGACCGGCGCGGTGGATTACCTGGCCGACGTCACCGCAGCCTTTCGCCGCGAGATGTTCGCACAGAAGCAGACCTTCCTTGATGAGCACGCCGAGCAGGTCGCCGAGCTGCGCGCGCAGGGCCTCGACCAATTCGAGATCGACCGCCGCCTGCCAGACGACCCTCGCAAGCACACGCACGTCGTCAGCGCCTTCGGCACATATTGGTACAACTTCAACTGCCTGCCGAACCTGCTGGACGGCAGGCCAAATCCCTTCGCCGATGCACGCGTGAGGCGTGCCTTTGCGATGACGATCGACAAGCAGACGATCGCTGAGAAGGTGCGTGGCATGGGCGAGCCGGTGGCCCGGTCGCTAGTGCCGCCCGGTTCGATTCCCGGCTACACGCCGCCCGCGGGCCTCAAGTGCATCAGCGACGGCAAGACCGACGCCGAGCGTGAAGCGATCGCCGCGGAAGCGCGCGCACTGCTGGCCGAGGCCGGCTGGCCCAACCCCAGCGAGTTCCCCGTCGTCGATG
>JBCCQU010000134.1:0-6472 GCA_039208875.1 Planctomycetota bacterium | reverse complement strand
TGCAGGCCGCGGTCGGCGTGGCGCAGATGGAGCGGCTCGACGAGATCATCGAGAAGCGGCAGGCTGTGGCTGAGTACTACTTCGATCGGCTGCGTGGCGTGCCGCTTCTCGATGATCTCGTCGAGCCGCTCCATCTGCGCTACGCCGACCGCGGCCTGCAACTCGCTCATGCGATAATTAAATCCCAGCCGATCGTGTTGCAGCCACGTTCCGCGGCCGCCGGCCGTCTCGCCGGGCGTCGCCTGCGGCATCACGTCCCGGCCTTGATTCCGCAGCGAGCGACAGATGTTCGCAAGCCGTTCGTCATCGGTCACGATCAGGCCGCCCTCGCCGGTGGTGATCTGCTTGTTTGGATAGAAGCCGAAGACGCCGATGCGTCCGAAGCTGCCGCAGGGCCGGCCGCGATGCGAAGCCCCGAGCGCCTCGCAGCAGTCCTCGATCAACGGCAGCTCGTGCTTGGCAGCGATCGACGCGTACGCGTCCATGTGCGCAGGATTGCCGAGCGCTTCTACAGCAAGTATCGCCTTGGTCCGGTCGTTGATCGCAGCCTCGACCTTGCCCGGATCCATGTTCAGGCTCAGCGGATCGATATCCACAAACACCGGCTTGGCCCCGACCTGCAAGATCACGTTGCCCGACGCGATGAACGAGAACGGCGTCGTGATCACCTCGTCGCCCGGCCCGATGCCGAGCGCTAGCAGCGCAGCGTGCAAACCGGCCGTGCCGCTCGACACCGCAACGCCGTGCGCGCAACCCGATCGCTCCGCCACCATCGATTCAAAGCGTGTGGCCATCGGCCCGAGCGCCAAACGACCAGACCGCAACACCTCCGACACCAGCTCGGCCTCGCGCCGACCAATATCCGGAAGACTCAGCGGGATTTCCGCGTCAGCCATCGGTAACTCCAGCCCCGCGAAATCCGTGCGGGAAGCCCGAGTCTACGAGCCCAACCCGCGGATACCAGCCGGCCCGCCTTCGCTCGTGTCATGCCGACGCAATCGTCTGCCGAAGCTCCGCCGCCAGCTCCGGCACCGTTACGCCGTCGAGATCCGGACTGATCGCGACCCGTTCATCGAGCTCGAGCTGCTTCTGGATCGCCTTGTTGGCTGTCACCACCGTCGAGTGGCTCGGGCGGCACAGCAGCTTGGCAATCTCTGGGAAGCTCATCGACGTCATCTCGCGGCACAGGTGCGTCGTCAGCCGCCTGGCAAGCACGATCCGCTTGTGCCGACCCTTGCCGAGCACCTCGGACACATCGACCCGCAGCACGCGACAGACCTCAGCCAGCACCGCATCGCCCCGCACCGGCCGAGCAGCATCCCGCGAGCCCCGGCCGCACGAGCCGAGTTCGCCGCACTCGCTCAGACCAAGCGCCCGACGCACGGCCACCACACCCACGCGATGCCGTCCCTCCAGCACCTCCGGCAGCAGCGTCGCCACGGCCTGCACCTGCGTCAGCATGCCCTCGATGTCGCGCACCGAAGCCGCCGCATCGCTCGGCCGACCCGCCCGATCGGCGATCAGCCTTGCTGCCTCCGGCTCCAGCGGCAGATCACGACGCGTCGCGAGTTCATCCACAAGCCGCACTCGCAGTGCCGGCTCGGGGGCATCGAGCCGAACCACAGCGCCCGACATGAACCGCGAAACCAACGCCGACGACAGCTTGCGGATGTGCCGCGGATGCTCGTCCGATGCCAGGATCACGACCGCGCCCTCAAGGTCGATCGAGTCGAACGTGTGCAGCACCTCGTTCTGCGTCGCTTCCTTCGATGCGAAGAAGTGCACGTCATCCACGCACAGCATGTCGAGCCCGCGATAGCTCTTGCGGAACTTGTCCATCGTGTTTGTGCGCAGCGCCGTGAGATACTCGTTGGTGAACGCTTCCGCGGTCACGCACCGCACGCGGGCACCGGGGTGCTGCTGCTCGAATAGCGAAGCCGCGCCTTGCAGCAGATGCGTCTTGCCGAGCCCCGAGCCGCCGTGCACGAACAGCGGACTGAAGGCTCGGTCGCCATCGCCCATACCGATGCGCACAGCCGCGCTGTGCGCGAGCCGATTCGATGCACCCACGACAAACGTGTCGAGGCTGAACCGCGGGTTGCGACCGCGAGCTCGCGGGTCGCCGTGCAACCGTTGGCGCTTGCTTGTTGGTGCTAACGCCTTGTCGGCACGCGCCGGCTCCTGGGCCGGGGTGCACACGGAAGCCGCAGCCTCGACCCGCACGCGCACATCATGTGCTGCGTGCAGATGATCCACCGCGATCGCACGGATCGTGTCGAGATAACGGCGGATAACCGCACCCTTGCAGAACGCGTCCGGCACGAGAACTTCGAGCACGCCCTCAGCGATCGCCATCCGTGTTCCGGACTCGAAGTAGCGTGCGTAGTCAGCCGAGCCGATCAGCTCACACAACTTCGCCTCAAGCCGCGTGATTTGCATCTGTGATGTGCTCGCATCACCAGCCGCGACATGCACCGCAGCCGTCGGCTTGCGACGCATCCGTTCGAGCCCGGTGCGGAGATGCCGGCCCTTGCGACCGCTGCTCCGCTTCGCACCGCTCCCGTGCGGTTGCTCGAGTGTCGTTGTGCCCGTAGCGATCGCCGCGTCGTCCTCGACGCCGGCCTGAAACCCGTGTTGTCCGTTCACGTCGCACACCTCTGTCCGCAAACCTGCGACGCGGCATCCACTACCACGCTCGCCTGCTTACGGCTCAGCCCTGCTCCAGCAAGGCTTTCCGTCGGCACCATCGCCACCACGCGACCCGTGTGCCAACACGTCCCACCGTCAATCGCCCTCCAAATTGGCGATCGACCTCAAACCCGGAAGAAGAGCCAGATTCTGCGTCGTCTTACCGACTCAGGTTGCCGGCTCCAAGAATCGGCCCGCGACGCAAAGCCGCAAGCTCCGAGCGAGGTCTTCCCCGGTGCAGACCATCACCAGCCAATTCTGCATGTGCCATAACAAATCTCCCGCCCGCTCCATGTGCTCGATCCAACTGGCAACGCGTGTAACTAGGCTGCGAGTGCCCACCAAGCGGGCCGTGCTCCGAGACATCGGATTTCGCCATTGCTTTGGCTTCATCCAGACTCTTGCAAGGCTTGCTCAGCACGCATGCATCCTTCTGCGTTGAACGAGTCGGCACCCTACGAGCTTTCTTCTCTCGCGACAATCAGTCGAAGTCGTGCGAGTTTCCCAAAGCGACCCGAAATGCACGCTGTGACACGGTTTGCGTGGGTTTATTTTTCTTGTCCACCGCCGCCAACGCGATTGTGCAAGCTTTGTGCAAGACCGCAAAAAGCCCTGCAAAAACAGGCCTAAATCAACGAGTGCGCGCTCGCCGCGGGCAGCACGTATGCGGTGCGCGTCGCGATCTGCGTCATCCCGAGTCGGCTGTACAACGCTTTCGCCGGAAGATTGCGCTCATCGACCGCGCATCGCAGTTCACCAAGCCCCGTCGACGATGCAGCACGCAGCGCAGCTTGCAGTAAGTGCTTTCCAAGCCCGGTGCCGCGCTCCGTGCGCGCAAGCCCGATGTACACGAGCTCGACGAGGTTTTCAGCGGGGCAGCGATTGAGCAGCACGCACCCAACCGGCTGGGCTCGGCGCAGCACCAACCACCACAGGTCCGCTTGCCACGCGCCCGCAGCCTGATGCGAATCAATGACATCGCTCGTTGCGCGCATGCCACGCAACCCCGGGCAGTCGAGCGTGTCTTCGTACGTTAGATCGAGAGCTCGCCCCAACATCTCGCGGTCCTCGCCGTCGAGTGACCGTATCGGTCGCACCTCGATGCCATCGGGCCAAGGCTTGCCGTCGGCCCGACACGCGGGGACCTCCGCCGAAGCGTCTCGGCTCCGCAGGGCGGTCCGCATGTACGCCAGATCGGCGACCTTCGTGAAGCCGGCGTCGGTGTACGCGGCCTGCGCCCAACTCTCGTCGACTGCCGGGAGCGCCTGAAACAAAGCAATCCGGTCGCCCGCGATCTTGGCCGCATCGCGGCACGCTGTCTGCAATGCGATTCGGCGATCCAGAGCCTGTCGCTCGCGGTTGCCGCACACATCTTGGGCACCCGGCCCTGAAACAAACAGCACCGCTGTGCGCCCGGCCGAAGCCACCGGCAGGGCGACTTGTCGAACGCGGCTGCTGAGAACCGGATCCCGTCGGCCTCGCTGCACGCCGTCGTCCAGCACAGCCCGCTGCCATGTCAGGTCGATGTCGAAATCCGCCGCGTCTCGCACGAAACGCCGGGCTGCGATCGAGCGGTTGGGTGTGCCGGGGCTTAGCAGCCGTTCCGCTGCCGACGCGTACAACGTCGGTGGCACGGGCACCGCGACGGGCTCTCGACCGGCAGCATCTGGCCGAATCGCGTGCGTGGTCATGCCGTGACCGTCCTCCGTCGGCTGCATCGCCGCCGCGCCGCTGCGTTGACGAACAGCACGCGGTCCGTAGACTACGCCCCTCTGGAGACCTCCGATGAGCCGTAAGCAACGATTCAATCACTTCTGCGGGGCTGTGACCAGCCAAGGCGCTATCCGTCTCGGCCTCGCAGCGTGCCTCGCCGTACTCGTCGCGGTGTCATTGCCGCTCGTGCATGTCGCCTCAGCCGTGCCCGAGCCAGACCCTGTGCCGACACGCTGGGAGCTCGATTTCGACGCCGGCCCGATGCGCGTCGCGGTGGTGCCCGTCAAGGAGTCGGACGGCTCGGTCACCGACCGCACCTTCTACTATTTCACGTACCAGGTGACGAATTACAGCAGCGAAGATCTCGACTTCGTGCCGTCCTTCACGCTGGCCACCGGCGCGGGCGATGTGCAGGCGTCGGGCATCGCCGTGCCAGATTCAGTGACGCGATCGCTCATCACGCGGCTGCGCGACCCGCTGCTGCAGGACCAGATCGAGATCATCGGCACGATCCGTCGCGGCGAGGCCTACGCCCGCAGCGGCATCGTGATCTGGCCCGTGCTCGACAACGACCCCGAGGAACTGACGGTCTACGCGGCCGGCTTCAGCGGCGAGAGCGAGACCGTGGAGTTTCCGTCTGCCGACGACGAGCCCGTGCGGCTGACCTTCCGCAAAACACGCATGCTGCGATACGACACTCCGGGCGATCTCCGTCCGGATATCCAGGGCGATGAGCCGTTCACGCTGTCGGAGAGCCGCTGGATCATGCGGTGAGCCCGCATCTGTCTCGCGGCGGCTCTCTCACAATTGACCGGCAAACCGCGACTGGCCTAGTGTTGACGCCTGATTCACGAGGTCGATCTCGGCCCGATTCGGAGATGTACTGATGGCACACAAGAAGGGCCAAGGCTCGACCCGCAACGTCCGCGACTCCAACCCGCAGTACCGCGGCGTAAAGCTGTACGGCGGCGAGCGCGCGCAGCCTGGTGCCATCATCATCCGCCAGTGCGGCACCAAGTTCATGCCCGGCTTCAACGTACGCAAGGGCAAGGACGACACGCTGTTCGCTGTCGAGCATGGCCACATCGTGTTCCAGGGCCGCCGCGTGCATGTCGACCCGGTCGAGGCCGACGCCGCCCGTCCGCAATGGCTCCGCGAATATCGCTCGGCCCAAGCAGACAAGCAAGCAGCCAGGCAGGCCGCGAGCTGATTCACGTTCGCGCTAGAGCCGCGCGGATTCTCGCAACATCTGAAACGAGCTGAACAGCCTTGGCAATCGGCAATTGCGTTGCGCCGTCGCTGTGCGCGCGTGCTGGTTCAGGGTGCGCTTCAATGAACAACGCTGCAACGCCAGCAGCCGTCGCCGCCTTCGCGAGCAGCGGGGCCCGCTCGGGACGGCCGCCGGTTTGCTCGCCCGAGCCCGGCAGTTGCGTCGAATGCGTCACATCGAAGACAACCGGGGGCGGGGCCTTGTCGTCGAGCGTCATGAGGTCGCCGAGGCCGGTGAAGTCGTTCACGAGCCGGTGGTAGCCGAAGAACGTGCCGCGTTCGGTGAGCAGGATTTGATCGCAGCCGGACTCGCGGAGCTTGCGGACCGGTCCGGCCATTTCTCGCGGGCTGAGGAACTGGCCCTTCTTGACGTTGACAGCTCGGTTGTGCTCAGCAGCCGCGGTGCCTGCTGCCATCAAGAGATCCGTCTGCCGGCACAAAAACGCGGGGATCTGCAGCACATCCACAACTTCCGCGACCTGTGCGCACTGCTCGGGCAGATGCACATCGGTGGTGATCGGCACGCCGAGTTCCGACCTGACCGCCGCGAGTTGCTCCAGGCCTTGCTCGAGCCCCGGTCCGCGGGCCGAGGTGATGGACGAGCGGTTGGCTTTGTCGAAGCTGGCCTTAAAGATGTAGCCGAGGCCGTGCGCATGACAGGCGTCTTTCATCGCACCGCCGACTTCGAGCGCCAGATCGACGGATTCCAGCGTGCAAGGCCCGGCGATTATGGCGAGCGGCGCGTCGCTGCCGATCTTGACCGGTGAGATGCCTTCGGCTTCGAGCGCGACCGGCTTGGAAG
>JBCCQU010000133.1:0-6505 GCA_039208875.1 Planctomycetota bacterium | reverse complement strand
CCGAGCCGACGCTGATCCTGATGGACGAGCCGTTCAGCGGCGTCGATCCGATCGCGGTGCAGGACCTGCGTGACGAGATCCGCAGGCTGGCCGACACCGGCATCGCGTTCCTCATCACCGATCACAACGTGGGCGAGACGCTGCGGGCGTGCGACCGGGCGTACATCATCGACGAGGGCAAGAAGTTTGCGGAGGGCACGCCGCGTGCGCTCATCAACGACGACATGGTGCGGCGGGCGTATCTGGGCACGCTGTTCCGCGGCGATGAGTTTGACGACGTGCAGCCGCGCGATCTCGAAGCGGCAACAGCCAAACTGGCTGAGGCTGCGCAAGCCGGGAGCGCATCGTGATGCGACCGAAGCGAGCCTTGCTTCTTGCGACAAGTTGCACACTTGCAACTTGCATGGTTGGTTGCATCGAGCGGCGGATCGACATCACCACCGAACCGCCCGGCGCGTTGGTGTACATCAACGATCGCGCGCTGGGCCGATCGCCGGTCTCGACCGAGTTCCTGTTCCACGGCGTGTACGACGTGCGCGTGGAGAAGGACGGCTTCGAGCCGCTGCGGACCACTGCCAACGCGAAGGCACCGCTGTACGAGAACCCGCCGTTCGATCTTGTCGCGACGGCCTTGCCGTTCACGTTTGAGAACGTGCAAGAGTGGCACTTTGTGCTGGAGCCGCGGCTGGAGGATCAGCTCTCGGAGGCCGAGCTTGAGGCGCAACTGCTGGAGCGTGCCGACGCGATGCGCGACGAGCTGCGTGCGATCGAGCAGCCCGAACCACCGAGCCGACCGGCGCCGTAGCAACTGGGTCTTGCTGTGTCTTTGGTGGCACCGGTCTCCAGACCGGTGAGTGATTGTCTTTGGGGCGGGGACATCTTGTCCCCGGGCAGTTGTTGCACCAAACGCGGCCATCGCCCCAGGCACAACCTTCCGCCTTACGCTTGCACCTTCGCCGGCGAGCCGATGACCTGCGCGTTGTCGTCGACCGGCTTGGTGACCACCGAGCCCGCGCCAACCACCGCACCCGAACCAACGGTGATGTGCGGCAGGACCGTCGAGACCAAGCCAACGAGCGCATAAGCCCCGACGAGCGCACCGCCGCCGAGCGTTGCGTTGGGCGCGATGTGGCTGCCGGTGCCGACGCGGCAATCGTGCTCGATCACCGCACCGGTGTTCACGATCGCGTGATCGGCAACGTACGCGCGGCTGTGCACCACTGCGCCCGGACCGACATACACGCCGCGGCCGAGCTCGGCTGACGGCGAGACGAACGCGGTGGGATGGATGACCGTGCCGGCGTTGTCCATGCGATCGAGCAGCACGTCGTGCATCTCGCGGCGGACATCGAGATCACCCATGCACAAGATCCACGAGCGATCGTTGAGATAGCTCTGGTCTTGCAGCGGGCCGAGCCGACCGGGCTGGTCATCGCCCTGGCAAACGTGCGGCGACGGCGCATCATCGAGCACGCCGACGATGTCGTGCCCGGACAGCCTCGCCGCCTCGCACACCACCACCGCGTGGCCGCCGCCACCGATCAGGACCAACGGCTTCGTCATAGCTGCGCTCGGTACCTTCATCCTGTCAGGATATGCGGGCGTTGCTGATGCGGCTGCCGATGAAAAACGACCGCCCGGCTTGTGGACCGGGCGGCCGTGTCGCGGAGGTGCAGCAGCGTTCCCAGGAGTCTGCCGCTGCACGCAAGGGGTCTTTGATGCGATCGCTTAGTCGCGCTCGAACCGCTCTCGCAGTAGTCGCTCGAGGCGATCGAAGCGCTGCTCTAATCGGTCGAGCCGATCGTTGGCCTCGTCGCGATCGATGCGGGCTCGGCGCTCTTCACGCTCGGCATCGCGGCCGAAGTCGAACTCACCGAGCTGATTGCGGAGCTCTCGGGCCAGGCGTTCGGTCTCGCGGCGGAGTTCCGCGGCTTCGTCCTCGAAGTTGCCGCGGAGTTGGTCGGCCTGCCGCTCAAGATCCCGCAACTGATCCCGCAGCAGTTCGTTGATCTCGTCGGCGTTCTCGCGGAATAGCGGCACCTGGGGCATGCGATCACGCAGCTCGCCAAGGTCGATCGCGCCGTTGTTGTCGAGACGCTGAATGAACATCTCCGGTGCGACCCGCATCTCGATCTCGTGATCAAACTCGCGGTTCCAATCTGTCTGCGGCAGCGTACTCGCCAGCAACGTCGGGTCGTACTTCACGAGCTCGACGATCACGGGCTTGCGCTCGCCGCCCTGGATGACCGTCAGCGCGATGACGTCGCCGGCCTCCTTCCTCGACAACGCCTGCACGAGCTTGCGCGGCGTGACTTCGCGATCGCCCTCGATCTCGACGATGATGTCGAACGGCTTGAGCCCCGCGAGCTGCGCGGGCAGGTGATCGGCGACAGCGCCGACCATGATGGCTGAGCCCGGTTGCAGACCGAAGTGCGCAGCGAGCGCGTCGGTCGGCTCTTCCATCTGGATGCCGAGCATGACCGGCGGCGTCTGCGAAGCCTGCTCGACACGCGGCTGACCATCGACGATGATCGGTAGATCGTTCAACGGCCGAATCGTCATGCGCGGCTGGTTGTTCCCCGGGTTCAGCTCAATGCGAGCGTTGCCCTCGCGGCCTTCCGGCTGCGCGCCGCGGAAGCCTATGACATCGCCGAGATTGATGATGTTGTTGCCGACGTTGAACTCGGCCAGTACCCGGCCATCGGGGCTGCGCACAGCGATGCGCTTGCCGTCGTCATCGATGAGATCGGCATCGACAGCCTCGCCGTTGACGCGGGCGACAACCGTTCGGCCGTCGTTGCCATCGGTGACGGTCACGTCGACGCGGTTGCCGTTGGAGTGCTGGCTGAGCCGCATGGTCGAAGACACACGCGTGTCGCTGCGGAGATCGTCGGCGCGGAGGCGCTCTGCCTGCTGGGCGCGATGCTCTGGCAGATCGATGCGGAGTTCATCGACGATGACACCGCTGCGGCCGGGCTGGGCTGCCGAAACGAGTCCGGCGAGCACCGCCAGCGAAGCGGCGCCGATAATCAGCTTGAGCCGGCGAGTCTGGCCGGGCGTGTTCGAGTGATCGGCTGCTGAACGTGGCTCTTGCATGCCCTTGCTCCTGTGCTCGTTGCGTGCGTTGCCAAACGCCATCGCAATTCTCCTTACATGGACCGTCGTGCTTGGTTGCGATTCCGACGGCTGCGGTTACACGTGTTTCCGAAACTTTTTGCCCGTAAGCCGGGCCGTTACACATGACTCGGTTTGCGGTTCCACCCGCGCAAATCGCTACACGCAGCAGATTGCAAGCTGCGCGCCGAATGACGACCACGGCCCCGCTTGCGTGATGACGACAGCCGAAGCTCCGCCCCGGCACGATCCCCGACGGCAGCATGCGGCCCATCGTGCGTAAACTGCCACCGTGGCAGACGCACTCGCGACCGAAGCAGCCGCCTCCCCTTTCGACGCCGATCGCGGCCCCGATGTTCGACCCGCGTCGCAACATTCACGAAGCCTCGTCGGGCTGCGTGGCGTACCGGCCGAAGAACTGAGGTCTTTGCTCTACGCCACCGGCGACATGCTCCGCCGAATCGGCGATCCGGCCCAGCGAGACGCCCTGCGCGCACAACTGGCCGGCCGGACCGTGGCCACGGTTTTTTTTGAGGCGAGCACCCGCACACGCGGCAGCTTCACCGTCGCAGCCCAGCGGCTCGGGGCCGGCGTGGTCGATCTCTCCACCGGCACCAGCACCGGAAAGGGCGAGACCGCGATCGACACCGCACTCACCGTCGAGGCCATGGGGGCCGAGGCCATCATCGTGCGGTCGGGACGCAGCGGCGCAGCCCACGCCATCGACCGAGCCGTGCGCTGCCCGGTGATCAACGGCGGCGACGGCCGGCACGAACACCCGACGCAGGGCCTGCTCGATATGTACGCGCTGGCTGAGGCGGTCGGCCGGGCCGAGACATTTGATCTCAACGGTGTGGAACTGGTGATCGTGGGCGACCTGGCCAACAGCCGCGTCATGCGCTCGGGCATCGCGGCAGCCACGACACTCGGCGCGCGCATCACGCTGTGCGGCCCGCGCGCTTGGGCACCGCCCGCCCTGCGCACGCTCGGGCCAAACGTGGGGCTGGTGCATGACCTCGACGAAGCGCTGCGCGGCCATGACGATCGCCGGCTCGCGGTGATGATGCTGCGCGTGCAGCACGAGCGGCACGGGACATCTGCCAGGCCGTTCGCGGGCCTCGGTTCGGCTGCGGCCTATCGCGCTCGCTTCGGACTCACCGGCGAACGCGCAGCCTCGCTACCCCGCGGCACGGTGGTGATGCACCCGGGACCGATCAATCGGCACGTCGAGATCGATAGCGTCGTCGCGGACGGCCACGTGCCCGGCATTACATCAACCGTGCGCCGTCAGGTCTCGATCGGCGTTGCGGTGCGCATGGCTGTGCTCGTGCGGGCTGTGATCGGCTAGCTGCGGCGCGAGCGGAAGAAATCACGCAACAACTGCCCGGCGCGATCGGCCTCATCGCCGAGACCAGCACTCGCGCCCGCCAGCACAACCGGCTGATGGTTGAGCTTGGTTTCGCCGACGACATCGAGCACGCTGCCGCACGCGCCGGCCTTGGGATCGGCCGCGGCAAACACCAATCGGCCGACGCGCGCATTCACGATCAGGCCCGCGCACATCGCGCACGGCTCGAGCGTGACCGCGACCGTGCAATGGTTGAGCCGCCAGTCGCCCTCAGCCTTGGCTGCTGCGACGATGGCTGCGTGCTCGGCGTGGGCTGAGGGATCGCTATCGAGCTCTCGCCGATTGTGCGCTTCCGCCAGCACCTTGCCGCTGTCTGTGCGATAGACAACCGCGCCGACCGGGACTTCGCCGATGGACGCAGCGTGCGCAGCGAGCTTGAGTGCCCGGGCGAGCATCGCGCGATCCCGTTCAGTCGCTTGTTGTTCTTGATTGTTGGCTGACATTGATCACGCCGGCGGATCTTCGTTCGCGTCGGCCCGCATGAAGAGCGCATCGCCCTTCTCGATCGGCGTGCCGGGTTGCAGGCCGAACTCGTTGTGCCCCCACGTTGCGATCTCCGCGAGCGGTGCGCGCAGGCCGGAGTCGGCGTCGTTCGCATCGACCAGCGGCGAGCACCCCCACCGCTGCCACAGCTCGGCCATCTTGTCGGGCATCGCGGGATACAAGAACAGCGACGCGATACGCAACGCCTCGGCGCACTGACAAAGGATGACCGCGAGCGCCTCGCGATTGGTCAGGTCTTCGTACACCGGTTCGTCATCGAGCTGCTTGGCGAGCGAGAACGGGCGCGTGGCGTTGATGTAGCCATCGACCTGCGAGACGAGCCTGATGCCGGCCGCGCTTGCGTCGTCGATCGCGACAGCATCGAACGACGACGCGAACGACGCTGCTGCGGCCGACGTGATATCGGGCCAGTCGAAGCCCTCGATTTGCAACGGCGTGCTCGGCTGCTCCGGCAATGTGCCGTCGAAGTACTTGCCGATCATGTTCGACACGCGGCTGGCTGCGTTGCCGATGCCGTTGGCGAGGTCGGCGTTATACACCTCGACGAAACGCTGATAGCTGAAGTCGGCATCGTTCGCGCCGAGCGGGCCTTGCGTGGTCAGATACCAGCGCACCGCATCGATGCTGTAGCGCTCGGCGTATGCGCGCAGCTGATCGATCTCGATGAAGTTGCCCAGGCTCTTGGACATCTTCTTGCCCTCAGCCACGAAGTACGCGTGCGCGTACACGGTCTTGGGCGGTGCCATCTCTAGTGCGCGCAGCATGGCCGGCCAGATGACCGCGTGGAACCACAGAATGTCCTTGGCCATGAAGTGAACCGCGGCCGGCCAGAACTGTTCGCGCTGCGCATCGTTGAGCGCTGTGACGTAGTTGCACAGCGCCTCGATCCACACGTACACGCGGTGGTCACTATCGCCCGGCATGCGGATGCCCCAATCACGCACCGCTTCCGGATCATCGGGGTTCACGCGCCTGCTGACCGGCACCCGCTGCAGGCCCTGCTTGATGCGGCCCAGCACCTCGTTTTTGCGGGCCTCGGGCAGCACACGGATCGCATCGGTCTCGATCTGCTCGCGCAGCCAATCGGCGTGCTTCGGCAGATCGAAGAAGTAGTTCTGCTCGGTCCGCTTTTCGAGCGGCGTGCCGGTGACCGGGCTCTTGAAGTCGTGCTCGCGGGCGTCGGTCTCGGTGAGGTATTCCTCTTGGGCCGGGTCGTACCAGCCCTCGTAGTCGCCCAGCGCAATCTCGCCTGCGTCCATGAGCCGGGCGATGATGTCGGACGCACCGTCGATGTGCCGCGGCTCGGTGGTGCGGATGAAGTCGCTGTTGGTGAACCGCATGAAGGCGAAGGCAGCCTTGAATTGCTCGGCGTTCTGCGTGGCCCACTCGATCGGCGTGAGATCGCGGCTGAGCGCAGCCCGGCTGACCTTGTCGGCGTGTTCGTCGGTGCCGGTGAGGAAGTGCACCGGCCGGGCCGGG
>JBCCQU010000132.1:0-6516 GCA_039208875.1 Planctomycetota bacterium | reverse complement strand
GGCTGGGCGCGTGGCGGGAAACTTCTCCGCGGGGGGTCGGGTTGGTGCTCTGGGCGCGCGCGGCGCCGAGCGGCGGCGTGCGCGCGAAGGCCGATCGCCTCGGTGGGTCGGCGTTGCACGCGAAGTGGTTGCAGCCGGCGCGGCTGTGTGGCAAGCCGAGGGGGATGCCGTTGTTCGTGATCTCTCGCTGGCGCGCGGCACCGAATTGTTCGAGCGCGAGCTTGCCGATGCGCCGACGATCCGTCGAGTCGCGCAGCTTGCCGCTGCAGCCGATGAAACCGAAGCGGCGCTTGCTGCCTGGCGTCCTCTGCTCGCAGCCACCGAACCTGCCACGCTGCCATGGTTTGAGGCCCGTTACGAGTCGATCCGCCTGCTTGCACAGGCCGATCCAGGCCGTGCATCTGAGGTGTTGTCTCAGTTCATGACGCTCTATCCGAATCTCGGACCGCCGCCTTGGCGAGAGCGTTTCAGCGAGTTCGCTGAGACGTTGCAACTGCAGCCAACAGTCGATGCGCAGGGGCGTGCGCCATGACAGATCAGGGAACGCCCGATCCAAACATCGTTCGCTTCTTCGGGCGCCGCGCCGCTCTCGGAGGGCCGGCAGCGCTCCTCGGTCTTGAGCTCTCGTCCAATCTCACCGCGAAGGCGATCGACGACGCACTTGCCCGCCGCGAGCGCATGCTGGACGAGCATCCGCGCGGCAAGACGCCCGCGGCCGACCAGACTCGAATGGCGTTGCACGCAGCCGCAGCAACAATCCGCACGTCCGTGCCCCGACCACCGCAGCGGCAGGCCTCGGCTCCCGCTCCAGCACCCGCGACGATGCCAACAAGCAGACCTCCTGCAGCACCGGCGCCGCGGCCGCGTGCCGTGCGACACGCTCCAACCGCAGCACCCCCTCCGCGGCTCGTGCACGTTGCCAAGTGGGCACTCGCGACCGACGGCGGCTGGACGCGGCGGTCGTCCCGCAGACTCACCCGTGCGGCTGCTGCGCTCGGCGCTTCGCATGAGCAACTGCTTGAAGCTCTCCGCCAACTGTCGCATCCCGGCAGCCCGCCACCGAGTTCGGTCAACTCTCGGCCGCACACGCTGCCCACTTCGCACACGGCACAGACCCCTCGAAATCTTCCAGCGAGCATGCCGCCGAGCGCGACCGCAACTGAGGCCAAGCCAGGTGCTGTCTTCGCGAGCATCGCGGTCATCATCACGCTTCTGCTCACCATTGGTGGCGTGCTGTTCGTGATCTCGATTGCTACCAGCACCACGCCAGTCACAACCGCCGCGCCCGAAGTCGTCGAGCCCGTCCCGACCGTAACCAACGACGAGCCGCCCGAGCCTGTGCCGCAGGAAACCGTCGCGACCTCAACACCACCGCCCGCGCCGGATCCGCTCGCAGCTTTGCGGTCGGCGATCGATGCGGTGGGGCTCGATGACGCAGCCGCGATTACGTCCGCATCGGATGCGATGAGAAGATTCGCAGCGACTTGGCACGACTCGCCAAATCAGAAAACCCGCGCGTTCAACAACGAGGTTGTGCGATTGCTGTATGCCGCGGCCGCTCGACCGCAAACCGCGCGCGCTATCACAACAGCACTCACGGATATCGCAGCAGAACCGAAGATCACGACGCGCGTGTGGGCGGCCGGCATGATTATCCGCATCGGAGCGGAGGGCGAACTCCCCGCATCGGTCCATCAACAACTCGCGCGTGGCAGGGCGATCGCGTTCGCCGGTCGGGCGACACCGACCGGTCAGAGTTTCGCTGAGGGTGCTCTGCTCGCTCTCGATGTTGGCCTCGCGGATCTCGCTCGCGATGCGGAAGACTGGTCGGCGTGGGCATCGGCTGTCGTCGCCGTCGGGAAAGATGGCTCGGCAACGCAGCGCGTCTTGCTCCGCGGGCTCGATGTCCTCGCCGGGTACGAGCCGCCCGCGCCGGACGATGCCATCGCGGGCGTCGCCCGTCGCTTGAGTTTCAACGAAGGCTCACCAGCGAGGCTCTGGCTGGTTGGTCGCTTGCAAGACAGCCGGACCCCCGTGCGGCCGCTGCACCTCGTGACCTCGGCCATGCTGATCGATCGTCTCGCGAGCGGTCTCGATGCGTCGTTAGTGGTGCAGCCGTCGGCGACTGAAACCGATCGCCGCAACCTGGCGGAGCGTTACCGCGTCATCTGGGATCTCGCCGACACCGGCGCCGCTTCGCTCGATCTTGCATGGCGTGAGCGTGTGCTCGCCCTTGTCAACGAACCGCTCACGCGGGACACCACGCCGTATCAACTGCTGGACGCCGCTGTGCGCTACGGCTCGGCTGCAGCAGCGACGAGTCTCACGTGGCTTGGAGATATCGACGCCGCGGGAGCCTTTGATCGCCGCGCCCGCGCGACGCCTCTCGGCCCCGTACCGATCGCGCCGCCCGAAACCGCAGCTCCTGCGTTCCCGCGTGAAGGCGCGTGGGCGGAGCGATTCCTCGCAGCCGACAGCGACATCGCGTCATCGCTCGCACTCATCAACGAACTCGATGCAAGCGACATCCGCGATGCAACCGATGCCGAGACGATCCTGCTCGCCGCGATGACGTCACGGGTGCGGCAGATACGCAGCGCAGCCACGGCCGTCATCGCATCGCGACAAGGCTCTGCGGTACTGCTCGACGCACTGCTTGAGCATCTCGAGCGCGCGCCCAAGACGCGCCAAATTAGTGCCATCGTGTCGGCACTCACCGGGCGGCCCGCTGTGAGTGTTCGCGAGCCAGACTGGCGAGCGTTGACCCGCGCCGATGTCGCGAGCGCACTGCTCGATGCCCTGGCACCCGCGTCTGGTGGTGCTGCGCTCGATCGCCTCGCGCGCGAACTCGCCGACAGCTGCGTTGCGCGCGCCGGAGTGAGGCCAACAACCGGAGCCGCGGTCCCTGATCCCGAGGCGGCCGCTGTCGAACTGCGTGTGTCGCTGCGGAACAAGCTCGATTCGATGTCGCTCGCTCCGGCCGGGCTGTTCCGCGTTGCCTCCATCGAAACACAAGCCGAGCGGCGGGCCGGGATCGCATCCGGGCCGATTCAGCGATTCGCTGTCCAGCATCGCGCAGCACTGGAGCTATTCGCGGTGCTTGTTTCTGAGGAACGGCCCGACAGCACCAGCCAGATCAACAGCATCATCGACGAGCACAACGAAGTCTTCGACACGGCAAGCGGTGCCTTTGAGCAAATCGCCACCACAGAGCGTGCGTGGCTTCGGCTATGGCTTGTGCGCGCATCCGGAGAGGCATCATGAGACAGGCGATACGCATCATCGCGACGCTGTTGCTACTGGCCGTGCCCACTCAAAGTATCGCGGCCGATGATGCCGACTTGGACGCGCTGGCGGAGCGCATCCCCGACGTTGTCCGACAACTCGAGTCGCTTTCGCCCGAAGACCCCCGCGCGTACTTCGAACTCGCCGAAACCGTGGCGGGCGAGGCGTCGGACGCTGCGGGCATTCGGCTCGCGCGTCGGTTGCTTGTGCTCGCATTCCATCTCGCAACCGATGCCGACTCGGGATTGCAACCCAGCATCTGCCTGACGCTGGCTGCCATCGAGTCGTCGAGTGCCGATCGTCAGTGGCTGCGCGCACTGGCTGGCAGCCTCGATCCCCGATACAGCGACGATGCGGCGAACGCGACACGCCGACAGCTCGATGCCGAGACACAGCTCGAAGCAGCCGAGACGCTGGCAGCGGCGCGCGCCGGCCGCGGGGTCCTCGTCCGCCAACGACTGCGCGAGCCGGACATCCTGCTCGCCCTTGACGGCCAGGCCGATCGGCTTGGTGTTGCAGACGGTGACTCGGTTGCAGCACGCTTGCTCGCCATGGCTCGCTCGTGGCCGTGCCGCGAGTGCAGCAACCGGCGTGCGCAAACGTCCCGCGTCGGTGATTCGCGCAGCACCAGAATCTGCCCGGCTTGCAACGGCAACCCGGGACCGACGCTGACACGCAGTCAGTTGGTTCGTCTCGTGCGCGCCGAGGCGAGGCTGCTCGAAGCCAGCGCACGATCATGGGCGGCCCAAGTTGAAATCGATGCGGCCGCGGCGTTCCGCGATGTCGATCCGGCCGGCATAGACCGCCTGTATTCGATTGAGACCGATCGAGTGCTGTTCCGCGACGGGGCGTGGGTCGAGCCCGAGCCGGCGCTAGACTCGCCGGAACCCGAACCGAAGCAAACGACGAGCGAGGAACCGACCGATGAGTGATGCCCCAGCCGAGTCATCGAACACCGAGGCTGCGATCCCAGCGAAGGCTGAGATCTCGATCGACGATTTCCTGCGTCTCGATCTCCGCGTCGCGACGATCGTGAAGGCCGAGCCGCATCCCAACGCCGACCGGCTGCTGAAGCTGCAGCTCGATGATGGCACCCCGGAGGGGCGTCAGGTGTGCGCAGGAATCCGTGACTATTACGAGGCTGAGTCGCTCGTCGGCAAGCAGGTTGTCGTCGTCGCCAACCTCGCACCGCGCAAGCTCCGCGGCGAGACTTCGCACGGCATGATCCTCGCTGCGAGCGACGCACCCAAGGGCGGCGACGGCGAGCGGAACGTTGTGGTTGTCACGCCGATGTCCGAGATTCAGCCGGGCTCCGTCGTGAGCTAAAGCCCGCGGCTAGCTAATCCTGTCCGCGAGGTCGCCGGCGCTCTCTTTGCTCGTCACCGCGGCGAGGCGGACGCTGCGCTTCGCCCGGTTCGCGATCGGGGCGACCACGATCGACAAGGTCACGCAGTCCGCGATCGATTGCTTGGTCGCGGCTGCTTCTCTGTTCCTCGATTCGGCTTTCGGCTTCTGCCAGTTTGCGCCGCAGCCGCTCGACTTCGAACTCGCGGATGGCGAGCTTGGCATCGAAATGCGCGCCCATCGCTGCGCGTAGTGCTTGGTTGGCTTCGGTCACAGTCTCTGTGCTGTCGCCGCCGTCGCGTCGGGCTTCGCGGACGGAGCGGAGCGCACGGAACATGCGCACGCCGGTCTCAAACTCCGCGGTCATCAGCGATGCGAGCTCGGGGTCGACACGCTCGGTCTCGATGATCTTGAGGATCCGCGGGGCTGCGAATCGCATGGCTCGTTCGCGTTCGTCGGCATCGATGCCGCTGAATAGCTCCGGCTGATTTTCAGAGACCCACGATTCGACCTGCTCCTTCGCTTCGGGCGTGCGGGCATCGACCATGTTTCGCAAGCGGCTGCCGGACGTGCCGCGTTCGGCGAGACCGCCGAGTCCACCGCCACCAGTGAGCATTGTGTCCGGCCGAAAGTCACGCACAAACTGTTCGAACGTCGGTGCTTCGCCGCCCGCGCGGATCTTTTCGATCGTCTTGTCGAGCCGTTCGAGGAAGTCGCTGGTGCGATCGCGCATCGATTGCAACTGCTCGACAGTGATTGTCCGCTCCGGGCGGTCGCGGTCGCGGTCGCGCGATCGTGGTGCGTCTTGTGCGAGTACCGGAAGAGGCAGCAGTAGTGCTGCGACCAGAATCATGCGCATCAGCCGGCTCCTGCGATGTTGTCGTCAGCGGTCAGCCATTCCTCAACCGAAGATTGGAGCGACACGGTACCAGCGGATGCGTCGCCGATCGATGTCGCGAGTTGCGCGAGCTCGGCATCGAAGCTGTTGTCAAAGCCGAGTGCGATGTCGAGTGCTTCCCATTGGGTGTCCCAGCTGTCGAGCTCGTCGGCATCCGCCGATCCGTCAGCGATGGTGTGGTCGCTCGATGCGGCGGGTTGCGACGGTTGCAGGCCCACGGTGACCAGCAATGCGAGTGCAGCCGCGGCAGCGAGGCCGCTTGCGACGATCGCGATTCGCCGGAACGGCAGCGGCGATGCGCTCGAGTTGGCAAGTGCTGGCGAGGTTGCCTCGGCGATACGCCCTGCAAGTTCACGCGGCGTTGCATCCCGATCGGCATCGGCGAGACGGTCCAGACTCGCCTCGATATCCCGGAGCTCCGGCGGTGTGTTGGAATCGTGCGCGCGCATGTTGCTCATCCTTTGCCTTCGCCGTGACCGGCTTCGTTGTCTGATTGTTGTTCGCCGAGTTTGCTTCGGAGCTTGGCGAGCGCCCTGTGATGTCGGGCAAGCACAGTGCCCATGGGTTGCTCGAGCATCTCAGCGATCTGGGCGAAGCTGAGCCCGCCGTGGTGCCGAAGCTCGACGACCTCGCGGTCGGCGGGCTTGAGTGTCGCGAGTGCTTCGCGGAGTGCTGACAGTTGCTCGACGGCTGGGCGGTTCTCGGTTAGTCGTGTTTCTACGTGGTCGGCGAATTGCTGAGCATCCGTTGGCGTTGCGTGCCGCTTAAGTCGGCGGGCCTCGTCGCGGACGCGATTCATCGCGATACGGAATAGCCAGCTCTCGAATCGGCCTTGCTCGTTGTAGCGCCCGCTGCCAAGCTTGGCGGCGATGGTCGCAAAGACCGACTGCGTGACCTCCTCCGCGAGATCGTCGCGCCGCAGCCGACTTCGGCACAAGGCGAAGATGCGGGGGGTGTAGGTGTGCACCAATCTGCTCCACGCTTGCTCG
>JBCCQU010000131.1:0-6520 GCA_039208875.1 Planctomycetota bacterium | reverse complement strand
CGAACTGCGCACCACCATTGCCCCCGGCGCGATGTATGCAGCAGCCGATGCCGAAGATCCGACCGATCCAGCCGGCGTCGCAGAGCTCGCACGCGACATCGGCGCGTCTGTCGTGATTTACGCCACGATCGAGCGATTCACGCTCTCGACCGATGGCACCTCGTTCAATCCAACATCGACGCTGTTTGTGCGCGTGATCGATGTCGAAGCCATGGAACGCGTGTGGCCCGATCGCGAAATCGAAGCCACCGAGCGCGGCTATCCGCTCGTCGCAAGCTCGTTCCAGCAGCAAGGCTTCGCACCGGGCGACCCCACCGCACGGCGCCAGGCTGAGGAAGACCTCGCGCGCCTGACCGGCCTCCGCCTCTCGCAAGTCTTCTACGAACATCTGCCCGAGCAAGCCTCGGATACCCGCAACGTGCGGTGAGCAAACCATGGTCCGCATCGCTCACGTTATCGCATCTTCCGACCAACGCGACCAGCGTTGGCATGGTTCCGGCGATGCGCGCCTGCTCGCGTGCCATGCAGCAATCGCCGGCTCGCCAACGCACCAGCACGCCTGCGTCATCCTCGGACCGACCGACTTCGCCGAGCGAGCAAACGAGCTTGCACTCCCGGTTGCGCGCACGCTGCCGCCCGTCTGTGGCAGAGCGATCACCAAAACGGGCGCACTGGGTACGTGGCTCCGCGACTGCGGGGCTGACATCGTCCAGCCTTGGGACCCACGAGCCGATGCTGTGTGTCGGCGGGCGTCGTTTCCGCAGCCTCTGATCGCAGCCCCGACCGATGACGATCCGCTGCCGATCATAGAACTGCCGCCGTTGCAAGCCGATGCAGCTGCGCTCACCTCTGCCCCGCTGCCGTTGCTCACCGAGCCCGCCGCGGCCGGACCGGCACGCATCGCGAGCTTCGCCAATGCTGTGCTCACCGCAGCGACCGTGCCCGCAACAGTCGTGCTGTCAGCCAAAGCAACACACGCCGACCGGGCAGCGTCGCTCATGATCGATTCGCCGCACGCCTACGCGCTGTGGCGCGAGTGGTCAGCCCTCGACGCCATCCGCGCCAAGCCGATGGCAGCGTTGGCCGTCGCGCATCCCGGCATCGATGCCGATCGCTGGGCAACGCTGGTTGCGATCGCCGCAGCCCATGCGCACGGCGTGCCCGTCGTCGCGACCAGCGAGTTCATACACCCTCGGCTCTATCCAACAGACATCGCCCCGCTGCTCACAGCGGCCACGCCCGATGCCAGAGGCCTGATCGATCGCGTTCGGCCCCTCCACGAAGACAGCGACCTCGCGACGCGCATCTCCAACGCTGTGCGCGCGCACGCCGAGTCGTCATGTACCGCTGGCAACTTCGTGGGCTGGTTGCAAAGCCAATGGCACAACGCGATACCAGCAACCGCCGGAGCAACGCGATGATGCCAGACCCGCCCGGCGTGCTGTTCGTGTGCCTCGGCAACATCTGCCGCAGCCCGCTGGCTGAGGGCATCTTCATCCACAAATTGCAGTCCCACGCTGCGCTCGCCGCGAAGCTCAAGATCGACTCGTGCGGCACCGGCAACTGGCACGTCGGCAATCCTGCCGATCGACGCTCGATTGCCGTCGCTCGCAAGCACGGCATCACGCTCCCAAGCCGCGCGAGACAGTTCGATCGCAAGGGCGATCCGGCTCGCTTCGGCCTCATGCTTGCGATGGATCGATCCAACCGCGACGACCTGCTCGCAAACGGCGCTTCGCCAGACCAAGTGCGGCTCATGCTGAGCTTCGACCCCGAACTCGCGAGCCTCGACGCCGACAGCGAAGAACTCGACGTGCCAGATCCGTACTACGGCGGCCCGGAAGGCTTCGACCACGTCTATAGCATGCTCGACCGAGCGTGCGACGGCCTGCTGAAATCAATCAGCGGCGGCTAAAGCTCCAGCATGAGTCGCTCGGGCGCTTCGATCGCGTCCTTGATGTGCACCAAGAAGCTCACAGCCTCCGCGCCGTCCACAATGCGATGGTCGTAGCTCAGCGCGAGATACATCATCGGCCGGATCGCGACCTGCCCCGACTTCGGCGGATGCTCGATCGCCCGCGGCTTGATCGCGTGCATGCCGAGGATGGCCGACTGCGGCGGGTTGAGGATCGGCGTCGACATCAGGCTGCCGAAGATGCCGCCGTTGGTGATCGTGAAGGTGCCGCCCTGCATCTCTGCGAGGTCGAGCTTGCCTTCCTTGGCACGCATGCCGAAGTCTTTGATCGCCGACTCGACGCCCGCGAACGACATCGCCTCCGCGCTCCGCAGCACCGGCACGACGAGGCCCTTCGGGCTCGAAACCGCGATCGCGACATCGCAATACTCGTGGCCCTGCATCGCGGGCTTGCCGGCGTCGTCGGTCACGATGTAGCTGTTGACCTTTGGGAACGCACGCAGCGCCGAACACACAGCCTTGACGAAGAACGACATGAAGCCGAGCCCCACGCTGTGCTTCTCGCCGAACGGCTCCTTGTACTTCTTGCGAAGTTCCATGACCGCCGACATGTCGCACTCGTTGAACGTCGTGAGCATCGCAGCGGTCTGCTGCGCCTCGACCAGACGCGATGCGATCTTCTGACGCAGCGGGCTCATGCGCTCGAGCGTGACCTCGCGCGAACCCGTCGCCGGGGCCGCCGTGGTTGGCTGCGATGCCGCTGCGCCGTTCTGGTGCGATTGCACGAACGCCAGCACGTCTTGCTCGCGGATGCGGCCGCTGGCTCCGGTGCCGATCACGTTTGAAAGGTCAACGCCTCGCTCGGCTGCGATTTTCTCAGCGAGCGGCGTCGCGCGGACCGGGCCGTTGGAGGCCGGTTTGGGTGTGCCGTTGCTCGATGCGCCCGCTGATGTCGCGGGCGGCGGCGGCGCGGTTGGCTTGCTTTCAGTCGGTTTGGTTTCAGTGGTCGTGGCTGCGGGCTTGTCGGCCTTTGTCTCGCCGCCTTCGCTCGCTGCTTGCTTCTCACTGCCCGAGTCACCACCGGCAGGCTTCTCTGCAGACTCATCGACCGTGCCAATGACAGCGCCGACATCGACCTCGTCGCCTTCGGCGGCTGCGTGCTTGAGCACTCCCGCTGCGGGTGCGAGCACCTCGACGGTGATCTTGTCGGTCTCGACATCGACGACGGGCTCGTCGCGTTCCACCCACGAGCCATCGTCCTTGCGCCATGCTGCGATGACGCCTGATGTGACCGACTCACCGGCCTCGGGGATCACGATATCCGTCGCCATCCGTGCTACCTCATCTGCGTGCGCCGATCGCTCGGCTGGGCGTTGTCGAAACGCCAGAGTAATAACTCATGCCGAGGCTGCGGATCGCTTGCCGGACGGCGCAGCCTGACCGTTGCTGTTGGTCGCCACGCCGTCGTCCGACTCGGCCTTGCTCAGCGCCGGCCCGATCGCATCGGTCAGCAGCTTCTCTTGCTCGAGCTTGTGCATCCGCTTGGATCCAACGGCCGGCGTCGGGCTCGCGGCCCGGCCGATGAACGGCAGCTCGATCGCGAGCTCCGAACGCATGCGATCCGCAACAAACAAGCCAGCGCCCGCGTTACGCGGCTCCTCTTGGACCCACACGATCTCAGCCGACTCGGGATACTGCGCGAGCAGCTCACGCATCATGTCGGTGTGGAACGGATAGATCTGCTCTATACGGATGATCGCGATGTCGTCACGCTCGAGTTGATCGCGCCGCTCAGCCAGCTCCCAAAAAATCTTGCCGGTGCACAGGATCACCTTCTCCACACCGTCGCGGCTCGGCGCGTCCGATTCGGTAAACCTCGGGTCATCGAGCATTTCGCGGAAGCCGCCGGATGTGAACTCATCAAGCCGACTCGTTGGCTTCCGCAGCAGGCTCTTCGGCGAAAATACGATCAACGGCTTGCGGAACTTCCTCGCGACCTGGCGACGGAACGCGTGGAAGATCTGCGCGCCGGTCGACGGATAGATGACCTGCAGATTCTCCTGCGCGCACAGCTTGATGAACCGCTCCATGCGGCCGGACGAGTGCTCCGGCCCCATGCCCTCGTAGCCGTGCGGCAACAGCATCACGAGGCCGTTCCAGCGATCCCACTTGGCCTCGGCGGATGCGATGAACTGATCGATGATGGCCTGCGCGCCGTTAACAAAGTCTCCGAACTGTGCTTCCCACAGCACGAGCATGTTGGGATCAACAAGCCCGTAGCCGTACTCGAAGCCGAGCACGCCCGCCTCGCTCAACGGGCTGTCGTGCACGCAGAACTCTGCCTGTTGCTCGCCCGGCTTGAAATCACCCTGCGAAGGCTCCCACTGCGGCAGCATGTTGCCGAGCGGCTTGTACGTGTCGTCGGTTTCGTAATCGCGGAGCACCGCATGGCGATGGCTGAACGTGCCCCGCCGGCAATCCTGACCGCTCAGCCGCACGGAGACGCCATCGAGCAGCAACGAGCCGTATGCCAAGCTCTCCGCGTCGGCGTAGCTCAATAGCTCAGTGCTCGGGAGCTCGCCACGAGCCTTGAGCACACGCTTCAGCTTGGGGTTCACCGTGAAGCCGTCCGGCACCGTCGACAATGCCGACGCGATCTGCTCGATCGTCTGCATCGAGATGCCGGTCTCGGTCGGGGCGTGCGTGTATACAGGCTTGATTCCCTGCCACCGCGCGCTGCCGGGGTCGATCGTCGGGTCGTAAGGCTGGCTCTTCGCGTGCTTCTGCGCTTCTTCGAGCGCGTCGTCGATCATCTGCTTGATCTGGTGCAGATCTTCACGCACGAGCACGCCGTCGTTGAATAGCTGATCCGAGTACGACGACAGCACGGAAGGCCGATCCTTGATGAGCTTCGCCATGATCGGCTGCGTGAACGATGTCTCGTCCTGCTCGTTGTGGCCGTACTTGCGGTAGCACCACAGGTCGATGAAGACGTCCTTGCCGAACTCCTGCCGGTACTCAGCCGCGAGCTCGGCCGCCGCGACGACCGCCTCCGGGTCTTCTCCATTCACATGCAGCACCGGCGCCTCGATCATCTTCGCGATGTCGGTGCAGTATCGACTCGACCTCGCGAACTCCGGCGAAGTCGTGAAGCCGATCATGTTGTTGATGACAACATGCACCGTGCCGCCCACGCGATAGCCGCGGAGTTGCGAAAGCGTGAGGCATTCCGAAACGATGCCCTGACCGGCAACAGCAGCGTCGCCGTGGATCAGCAGCGGGACCACGCCGCGGCGTTCCTTATCGCCCATGAGCCGCTGCTTGGCCCGGCACCTGCCGAGCACCACGGGGTTCACAGCCTCAAGGTGACTCGGGTTGCTCGCGAGCGCGAGATGAACGCTTCGGCCGTCGTCGTACTTGCGTGATCCCGAGTAGCCGCGGTGATACTTCACGTCGCCGCCGCCGTCACTGAAATCCTCTTCCCACGAGTCCTCAAACTCGGTGAAGATCTGCGCGTAGGTCTTACCGAGGATCGCGTTCAGCACATTGAGCCGGCCGCGGTGGGCCATGCCGATCACGACCTCTTGCGCACCGAGTTGCGAGAGCCGGTCGATGACACGATCGAGCAGCGGGATCGTCGATTCCGAGCCCTCCAGGCTGAACCGCTTCTCACCGGGGTACCGCTTGCCCAGGAACGTCTCGAACGTCTCCGCCTGCAAGAGCTGCCGAAGCACCGCGATGCGCTCTTCCGCATTGAGATCAAACCTGCCGCCGCGGGTCTCGATCTTGCTGAGCAGCCAATCGCGTTCGTTGATGTTCGAGAGGTGCATCACCTCTATGCCGGTCGAGCCGCAATACGTCCGCTCAAGGTGCTGCACGATGTCGCGGAGTGTTGCGGTTTCACCGAGACCGATGCCGCTCGCGCTCGCCGTGCGATCGAGGTCGGAGTCGGTCAGGCCGTAGTGCCCGAGCTTCAGTGCGTCGGGCCGTTCGCGAACGCGGTCAAACGGGTCAAGCTCGGCCACGATGTGCCCAAGCTCGCGATACGCCTCGATCAGGCGATCGACCGCGACCTGAAAGCCGGAGCCGAGCCCCGACGGATGCCCAGCCCCGGACGCGACAGCCGGAGCCGAAGCTGCTTGACCTGATGCCGGTGATGAACGAGCCGCAGCCAGATCGAAACCGGCGAAGAACGCCCGATCCCCATCCGAGACCGATTGCGGATCAGCGAGGAACCGCTGATAAGCCTGCTCTACATACTCTGCGTTCCAGCCGTTGACCGACGGCGGAACGGGTTTCGGCGGGATACTCATCGACGATCCCCGACGCGTTTCGGCCACTACGACACAACAGCCGCTCGCTCTAGCAGCGACTGTACGTATTTGATATCGGTCCCGCCAGTCCGCACTTGACGAAATCCGACACCGCGAACACGTTTTCTCTCACGACCGCGCAGACTCAGCCGAATCGGCCAGTCACGTAGTCCTCGGTCTCGGGCAAACGCGGGCTTGTGAAGATCTCTTCCGTCGGCCCGTACTCCACCAGTCGGCCGAGATACATGAACGCCGTGAAGTCGCTCACCCGCGTCGCCTGCTGCATGTTGTG
>JBCCQU010000130.1:0-6524 GCA_039208875.1 Planctomycetota bacterium | reverse complement strand
GGCCCACGCTTGCTGGGGCCACATGAATCTCTACAACCCCGCGTCAGACTTCTACCCGCTCGTCGCCGGCATCCTCGCAGCCGTCTGCTGCGCACTGCTCGGCAACTTCCTCGTGCTCCGCCGCATTAGCCTCATGGGCGATGCCATCAGCCACAGCGTTCTTCCCGGGCTTGTCATCGCCATCGTCATTGTCTCGACGCGAAGCCCGCTCGCCATGTTCATCGGCGCCGCCGTCGCGGGCGTGCTCACCGTCGTGCTCATTGAGCTCGTCAAGCGCCTCGGCCGCGTCGAACCCGGTGCAGCCATGGGTGTCGTCTTCAGCGTCTTCTTCGCACTCGGCGTGCTGCTCATCGAACAAACCGATGTCGCGAGCCTCGACATCGACGCCGACTGCGTGCTCTACGGCAGTCTCGAAACGCTCGGCCTCGTGCGCGCGCCCGCCAACCTCGAGCAGGCCCTCCGCCCCGAGCTCTGGCTCGGCTATCGCGTCGAGCCCGGAGCGATCGATCCCATCTCGGGTCGAGTCATCGAATCCGGCCTCATCCATCGCGGCATGCCGCGGCAAGTCATCACGCTCCTCGCCGCGACACTCCTCGCGACCGTGTTCGTCGTCGCATTGTTCAAAGAGCTCCGCATCGCCGCCTTCGATCCCGCGCTCGCCACCGCGCAGGGCTTCAGCGCGTCCCGCATCCACAGCATGCTCATGGTGTTCGTGGCCATCGCCACCGTCGCCAGCTTCGAGGCTGTCGGCTCCATCCTCGTCATCGCCATGCTCATCTGCCCAGCTGCCACCGCCCGCCTGCTGACCGATCGCCTCTTGCCGCAACTCGTCGTGAGCGTCATCGTCGCGATCGCGTCAGCCGTGGGGGGCTACTTCGCAGCCATCGCCATCCCGGCTGCCTTCGACAAAGAACCGGTGAGCGCCGCTGGCACAATGACCGTCCTCTCCGGCGTGCTGCTCGCCGTCTCCATCGTCTTCAGCCCATCGCACGGCGTCGTGCGCCGCGTCATCCGCCGCGCGCGCCTGGCCAAGCGCATCGCGATCGACGATCTGCTCGCAGCGATCTACCGCGGCAGCGAAGCCGGGCTCGACAGCATCGACCGCGGCAGCATCGAGCGTGTGCTCGTTGGCCAGCCAGCACAGACAGCAATGACGACAGCCGTGCGCACCGGCCTCGTCGAAGACCGCAGCGGCCAGCTCTCGCTCACCGACGTCGGCCGCGAACGCGCCGCCGAGCTTGTCCGCCGTCACCGCCTGTGGGAGCATTATCTCGTTGATAGGGCCGGCATTCGGCCCGACCACGTTCACGATCCGGCCGAGCAGCTCGAACACATCGCAACCGAGCCGCCACCCGGTCCAAGCACCGATCCGCACGGCCGGGACATCCCGCCTGCGACCGCGGACGACGCACGCAACCAGACCTAGCTACGAGCGAAGCACGCCCAAGCCTCTGCCTCGGTGATCGCCTGCTGCGGCGCGATACGCCCGGCATCACCCAGCCGACCGCGCGTCGTCGCAGCCAGCACGCTGTCCTCCGGATCGGGTCGAACGATCGGCGAGTCCGAACCGAACATCAAATCACGGCCCGGCTCGAGCCCCGCATCGACCAGCTCGCGCAACGGCAGCACGCGGGAAAGCCGCCCCGGCACCGCACGCTCCAACGCCTCGATGTCCGTCAGCAGATGGCACGGCTGCACGCTGATCTTCAGCCCGACCTCGTCGCGCAGCCGCACGATCCTCGGCACATCCGCCTCGTCGATCAGCTCTGCGTGCTCGATCCGATGGCCACGGGCGGTGGGCTCCGCCCTTTCGAGTGCATCAAGCACCGCGCGCACCGCACCATCGCCGATTGCGTGCGCAGCGATCGGCAAACCGTACCCATCCGCAACATTGATCGCCGCCGCGATGTCATCGACCGACATGATCGACATGCCCCGCGGATGTGCAGCCGCTGCATCGACATCCGCGTAATCGTGCAGCATCCACGCGGTTCGGCTGTTGAGTGTTCCATCAACGAAGATCTTGCCGCCGCCGAGCTGCATGTCGCCGTGCTTCGACGCCCATGCCTCTCGGCTTTCGAAAACATCGCCCAGTGTCTCGACCAGCGGCCACAACACGAGCTTGGCGGGGAGAGCGTCGCCGTGCGCAGCTGCCCGCAACGCTGCGGGCATCCAGGGCCGAGTCTTGAGGTCGTGCACCTCGCCAAAGCCGTGCACAGTGAAGGCGAGTAATCCGTCCAGCGTGTCGCGACCGGCCTGTGCCAGCGCCGCTGCATCTCGCGGGTCACCCATGACCGCTTCCCACGCGATGCCCGCTGCAGCCTCGTACACCAGACCGGTCAGATCGCCTCGCTCATTGCGCCCGAGTCGCCCGTTGGTCGGGTCGGCTGAGCTGTTGTCAAAGCCCGCGATGGCGAGGGCAGCGGAGTTGCAGAGCATCGCGTGATAGTCGAAGCACCACACGCAGCACGGCGTGCCCGGCCCGGCTGCAGCGGTCGCAGTGTCGATCTCGGCCAGTGTCGGCCAAGTGGGAATCTGCCAGCCTTCCGGTCTCGCGCTGTGCGCAAGAATCCGTCCGCCTGCACCGGCGATCTCCTGCTCGCGCGCAGCTGCCGCAGCACGTTCTCGGAGCATGCCGAGCATGTCATCCGCCGATGCGCACAAGCCGAGGTCGAGCATCGACCGGGCCAACTCCGATTCGTACACGTGGGCGTGCGCTTCGCGGAGGTCACTCGCCTCGGGCCGATCAGCCATCGTCGCCGGTGCCCGCGAGCATCGCCTCGATCAGCACCGCTGCGTCATCGGCGTCGTTTGCCGGCCGATCGAACGCCAGCCGCGAAACCGTGAATCGGCCGCGAACGTCAACGCCGAACTGATCTGCTCCGACCACGACAGGCGACGCCGGCCGTTTGCCAGCAAGCCGAGCGATCGCATCACCGACGTGCTCCGACCGCTCGTTGAGTGATCGGCAGATGGCTGACTCGTCTGCTGCCAGCGTATTCACGATCGGCAGCTCTTCGCCGTCGAAGATGTCCGAACCGATGCGCACAGACTCGATCACAGCAGACACCCATCCCGCTGAGCCGCTGCCTGAAACCGGGTCGCCGTGATACGCCGACCAACGCATGAGCGCGGGCTGATCGGCATCGTTGGGCTCGCGCACATCCCCGAGCAACAGTTGCGTTGCACCGTGCCGTTCCTCGGGCTGCCAAAGCACCCACTCCGACGCGCGCATGTCCCGGCGATCGAACGGGAACACGACACGTCCGGTGCGCGCACCGATGACCAGCTTGACGTTGCTCGGCCGGCCGTCGGCTAGCGCCGTGGCGTGGGTGTCGCTTCGGACGGCAGCCGCTGCCGATTCGGGGGTGGTGGTGGTGTCACGCATTACTGGGAGTGTCGCCGATTTTGCCAAGCCGTGCGCGCACAAAAAAGACCGGCCGGGCCGGTCTGTGATCGTTCAAGAAAGTGTGTCAGGCAGCGATGCTCAGCGAGCGGTGCGGCGGCGGGTTGCCTTCTTGCGAGTGGCCTTCTTCCGAGTCGCCTTCTTGCGGGTGGCCTTCTTCGCAGTCTTCTTCTTGGCGGTCTTCTTGCGAGTGGTCTTCTTCGCAGTCTTCTTCTTGGCGGTCTTCTTGCGGGTGGCCTTCTTCGCAGTTTTCTTCTTGGCAGCCTTCTTGCGAGTGGTCTTCTTCTTCGCCGTCTTCTTGGCGGTCTTCTTCCGGGTTGCCTTCTTCCGCGTCGCTGCCTTCTTGGTGGTCCGCTTCGCGGTCTTGCGGGTCGCCTTCTTGGTCGTCCGTTTAGCGGTCTTCTTGCGTGTTGCCTTCTTGGCCATCGCGTTTCTCCTATCCCGGGTTGCATGCCCGGCTACCCGGTCGCACCGGGCCGGGCTTCGCAGCCCTGAGGTGTTATCCACTCGGATCGCCACTCCAGCAATCCGGCGGTCGTGGCTCCGCCGCGTTCCTCGCGACAGATGTCCCTGCCTCGCCCCGTCCGTGCCTCACGAATCGGCCGGGGGCTCCAGGTGCCGCGCTCCCTCGCGACGCCCACCGTCTCGACGAGTTGGCTTGGCTGTCCGACGTTGCTGCGTGTCCATACGCCGCTCCGTCTTCATTCCAAACCGTCTCTCGCAAGACGATTCGCGACGCGTGATGCGCCGCCTTTGCGCTGACATATCGGGTCGGTACTTGAGCGATCTTGAGCAAACAACAGCTGCAAGCAACAAACTCGGCATGTCAATGCACCAACAGTGTGCGCAGCATTCGTGTTCCGTGCAACACGCGATGCGCGCATTCCTACCGATTCACTCGATGCGCGCACGTTCACAAGCATGAACAGGCAACGCCAACTGATGCTGCGCAACGCATCGCGCGAGATGATTCGCAACCCGTTTCGTCATGCGCGCAACGGCAACAACAGTGCGCTCAGCATCATGGTCCGCATCCGCGCAACATCGTGATGCGCGCTGCGAGCTTTGCGCATGCGAAGCCGTGAAAGTGCCATAAACGCATCGAGAACGTGCACGATCGGATCAATTTCGTGCAAGATCGCGTCATGCACACGCGCGCGTAGGCATATACGATTCGACGGTTCGCTATCAAACCGGAGTTGTTGAACATGCCCGACATCAGCACGCACACCCTGTCGTGCGGCCTTCCGATTCTCATTGAGCACATCCAAGGTGTGCGCTCCGCTGCATGCACCTTTGTGCTTCCAGCGGGCGTTGCGCTCGACCCAAAAACTTCTGTCGGTTTATCCGCGATTTGGTCCGAGATGCTCATGCGCGGCGCCGGAGAGCGCGATTCGCGCGCTCAAGCCGACGCGTTTGATCGTCTCGGTTGCCGACGCGCGATCGCAAACGGACGGCGTCGGTTGTCCATCTCAGCGAGCATGGTGGGTGCTCGCTTGCCCGATGTGCTGCCGCTCATCGTCGATACGGTGCGCGCGCCGCATCTGTCAGCCGAATCGCTCGAACCGGCGCGGCAGTTGGCGTTGCAAGCCATCGAATCGCTCCCCGATGATCCCACCGAGCGCACGGTGATCGCAGCCCGGCATCGGCACCTGCCATTCCCGTTCAACAGGACAACGCTCGGCGAGGCGGAGCACCTCCGGGCGATCAAGCACGCCGATGTGGTCGACGAGTGGCGTGCGCGCGCGGTGCCCACCGGCTCAGTGCTGTCCGTGGCTGGCGATGTCGATGAGCCGACGCTCTTGCGCGATCTCGACAAGCTGCTGAATGGTTGGGAGGGGAGCTTCGGCGATCCCGATCTCGCTGCGGGCGCGCCTCGCGGCGTCTGTCACATCGCCGACGACACGCAGCAGGTGCAGATCGTGGTGATGCACGACGCGCCCGAGCCTACCAGTGACGACGCGGTGCTGGAAAAGCTCGTGCTCGCTGTGCTCAGCGGCGGCATGGCGTCGCGATTGTTCACGCAGGTCCGCGAGCAGCGCGGGCTGTGCTATTCGGTGCATGCGGGGTACGCATCGATCGGGCCGCTTGGCTCGGTCGAGGCCTACGTCGGCACCACGCCAGAGCGCGCGCAGCAAGCGCTCGATGTGCTCTGCGAGGAGCTTGTGCGGATCAACACGGCTGAGGGTGCGATCACGGCGGAGGAGTTTGAGCGAGCACGCACCGGCCTCAAGTCGCGCATCGTGTTCAGTGGCGAATCAACGGCTGCGCGCGCAGCACAGCTCGCTGCCGACTACGACATCTTCGGCCGGGGGCGTCCGCTCGAAGAATTGACAGCCAAGTTCGACGCGGTCACGCTCGATCAGGTGAACGAGTACGCATCGCGGCGGTCGATCGGCAGGCCGACGATCCAGACGCTCGGCCCCGTTGAGTTGGCTGCACCAGAGGGCTGGTCGTGAACAAACCGACGATCGCGATCTCGATGGGTGATCCCGGCGGCATCGGGCCGGAGGTCATCGTGAAGGCGCTCGCGGATGGCGAGCTCCGGCGGTCGGCGCGGTGGCGCATCTTCGGCGCAGCCGATGCGCTGAGCGATGCAGCGGTGCAAGCCGGCATCGACCCGATGTGGTGGTCGGTGGCCGCGGGTTCGCCGGTTGCAGCGTCGGCTGGTGCGCACGATGTGGTTGTGCTCGATGATCCGACCGATGCGGTGCGTCAGGCTTCGCGGTCGGGCGGTGCTGCGTCGTTCCGATGGGTTGAGTCGGCCATCGCAGCGACCAAGCTGCCGGCGGGGGATCCGTTGCGGGCGGATGCCATCGTGACGGGGCCGATCAGCAAGGAAGCGTGGTCGCTGGCAGGCCGGGCGAAGTATCCGGGACATTCCGAGCTGCTCGCGACGCGGTTCAATGCGAAGCGTTGGGCGATGATGTTCGTTGGGCCTCGGCTGAAGGTGGTGCTGGCCACGGTGCATGTGCCGTTGTTCGAGGTGCGTGATCGTCTGACGATCGGCCGCGTGTTCGACGCGATCGAGCTCGGGCACGAGGCGTGCGTCGATCTTGGTATTCGCTCGCCTCGCATCGCGGTTTGCGGGCTGAATCCGCACGCGGGCGAGTCGGGG
>JBCCQU010000129.1:0-6595 GCA_039208875.1 Planctomycetota bacterium | reverse complement strand
TCGTCTGACTGCTCGGCTGGTTTGGATGGTGCTTCGGGCTTGGCAGCCGGCGGCTCGTCGTCGGGCGTGTCGAGGCGATCGCTGAGACCCCGCTCGATGGCATCGCCGATGCCCTGACGAAGCACAAAGTCGCGGGTATCGCTCCAGAAGCCGGGCGGCACCGCGGCTTCGAGCTCGGCGTTGTCTGGTTCGTCGAGCGATGCGACGAGGGCTTCGACGTTGCTGCCGACACGATTGGCAAAGCCGAGGCCTTGTGTGAGGCCGAACGCCAGACCGGCGAGCGTCGGCACGACGACCAAGACGACCGCGGCAACGATGATGCCGATGACCGTGAAGCGTCGGCCGGTCCAGCCTCGCTTTGTCACGAGTTGGATCAACGGCTCGAAGAGATACGCCAGCAGAATCGCGAGCAGCAGCGGCACCGTCACGATGCTGAGTGTGCGCGCCAGGCCGATGAGCGCAAGGATCGCGAAGACGAGCAGCACATCACGCACCGGCTGAATCTGCCAGAGGTGCATGGATCGCCAGTCGCGGTCTTTGGCGTTGTCGGGCGGGCCTTCATCTGCCATATCGCAAGGATACAGCAGACAGCGTTTGCCGCGCTAGTTGACGGCTCGGGGGTCAAAGGCCTCGTCGAAGTCGTACACGCCGACGAAATCGTCGAAGTTGTCTTCGTCGGTCTTACGCATGAGGCCGGCGTCGATCATGGCGAACACGATTCGGCCGAAGTCCGCGGTCTCGGTGAGCCCCCATTTGCGAAAGACCATGCGCGTGAGGCGGCCGTATTGATCGAGCGCGTAGTCACGCAGGCCGAGGCAGAGCTCTTGGCCCGAGACGTGCTGAGATTCGTCGGCCTCGATCTGCTCGGCGCCGTGAATCGTCTGCACGGTGTGGCTAAGGCCTTCGCGCACAAACTGGAACGCCTCGGGCGGGAAACCACCGGACGCGTCCTGCATCGCACTGAAATCAATCGAGATCGGCTCCGACACTCTTTCACTCCCGGCGTGTCACGAGTTCAACTCCGCCCCATTGTACCGCGGTCGCGGGGCGTGCTTCACCGGACACTCACGTGCGCCGAAGCGGTGACATACCACCGCAGCGGCTTGTGAGCCCATTCGCCGGCTCGATCGATGCCGATGCGGGTGGCGGTCGTGACGTCATGGTCCTGATAACTCTTTGGCTGGGTGTGCTCGAGGGCCAGCGGGCTATCCCCCGCGAGCGGCACGCTGTCGAGCGCGAGATCGATAGCAAGGGCCTGGCAGAGCTTGGCCGGCCCCGAGCACAGGTCCCGGTCACGCAGCGGCTTTGCCTCGGGCTTCCGCTTGGCCGACCGCAGCCTGCGCATCTCGTCGAGGCCTTCGGTCGGCTCGAGCGCCCGGATCAGGACGGCCTGCGGCTCGCCGGCGCGGCCCGCGACGATGTTGAGGCAGTGATGCATGCCGTAGGTGAAATAGACGTAGGCGTGGCCGCCCGGGCCCCACATCGACTCGACCCGCGGCGAGCGGTGGCCGTTGCGGGTGTGGGCGGCTTGATCCTCCGGCCCGAGATAGGCCTCGGTCTCGACAATCCGGCCCGCGAGGCGTTCGCCGGTCGGAAGATTCCGCACCAGCGTTTGCCCGAGTAGCCGCTGTGCGAGACGGTCGGCGGGCTGGGCGAAATCTTCTTGAGGAAAACGCCTTGTGCTTGTGTTGCCCATTCAGAACGCTCCGCGGGCTTCATTTGTGCGCTCATTCGGAGCGGCAAATCGACCGAAACACCATGTATGTCTGGGGACCTGCGACGCCTCGTCTACGTCAGCACCGCGATGGATGATTTCTCGCGCGAGGATTTGCACGCGCTCGCAGCCGACGCGGCTGCGCGGAACCAGGCCATCGGCGTCACCGGCATGCTGATGTACAAGGGCGGTTCGTTTCTGCAGGTGCTCGAAGGCCCCGACGCTTCGATTCAGATGCTGCTCGATCGCATCGAGGCCGACAGCCGCCACCTGTGGGTGAGCATCGTGACGGACGACGCGGTCGATGCGCGCGCGTTCTCTGACTGGGGCATGGGTCTGATCGACTTCGACGCCGGCCGTGCGCCGTCGTTGACTGAGCTTGCTGCGGTCCGCGACTTCATCACGAATTGTCACGGGCTTGATAACAACGCGGCGGTGGCTGCGATCATCATGCACTTCGAGCGATTCGAGGAGCAGGCCCGCGACGCTGCGTGACGCGCCGACGATCATGCGTAGGCGTGCAGACCCGGCAGCAGCAGGTTCACGCCGAAGTACGTGAACAGCATGATGAAGAAGCCGACGACGCTGAGCCATGCGGTGATGAGGCCCTTCTTGCCGCCCGTGGTATGGCGCACGTGGATCACGATGAGGTACACGATCCACGTGATGAGCGCCCACGTCTCCTTGGGATCGAACGCCCACCAACGGCCCCACGAGTGATCGGCCCACCATGCGCCGAGCATGATGCCGACGCCGAGCGTCCAGAACGCGAGTTGCAGGACGATCATCTGTGCGGAGTCGAGGTCGGCCAGTGTGCGCGCCGTCTTGGGCTTTGCGACGTGGCCTTGCTCGGGCGATGCGTGGAGCGCCGCTGCCACGGTGCTCGGCGCGTTGCCGGACAGCTTGGCGATGTAGTGCGCAGCCAGATAGAACAGCGCGATCACAAAGCCGAGCGTGATCAGGCCGTAACTCGTGAGCACGGTGGTGACGTGGTACTTGAGCAGGACGGAGGTGTTGAGGATCGCGGCTTCGCGCTCGATGGACTTGCCGGGGATGCCGGTTTGTGTCGCGGCGATGGCGACCAGGAAGCCGCCTGCAGCAGCGGCTGCGCCGAACAGCAACTGACGACGGGCGACCATCATGCCGCCACCGACGAGCGAGAGGAAGAGGCTGAGCCCCATCATCGACTCGTACTGATTCTGAATGGCGAAGCGCTCGGCGATGATGCAGCGGAGTGTGAAGCCGAACGCGTGCACGCCGACGGAGATGACGAACAGGCCGATGCCGATCTGGTTGACCCAGCGGCGACCCGTGCCGAGTGCGATCAGCAGAGCCACCGTGCTCGTGAGATAGAGCCATGTTGCCCACTCGAAGGCGTTGGACGTGTTGTACAGATGCTCGAGATCGGCTCGGTCTGTTGGATAAAGCTCGGGGTTTATGGTTGGCAGAAGCTCGGCGAGCTGGGCAATCGCAGCGTTGGCTGCGGCTGCATCGCCGACGCGCCACGCTTCGCCGAGCGAGGCGGCTGCAACGCGGACCGGGCTGTCCGCGGGCCATTCGCTGATGTGGTGCCACGAGTCGCTGGTGGACTCGGGCGCGATGAGCATGAAGTTGGACTCGGAGCGGTTCCAGAGCTGCACAGCTCGGTAGAGATCGCTGAACGACTCTTGGTAGCCGGGCTTGATACCAAGCGAAGAAGCGAGAGCTGCGCCGTAGCGGTGATCCATCGACGGCGCGATGCGACCGGTGCGGAGCCAGACGCTGCGCGCATCTTCGTTGGGGATGAGACCTTCATCGACCGCGGCATCGAGGAATCGCTGCCGGAGCGGCAGGAAGTTGATGTGCATCAGCGGCCGGTTGAAGTAGAACTGCGGATCGATCACAAGATCGAGCAGCGTGAAGAGCGGGTCGTAGGTGGCGTCGGTTTCGCCGTCGAGGAAGGCTGCGGGCTCGGAGTATGTCTCGGAGCCGGTGATCGACGAGACGGTTTCGCGCGCGAGCGTGTCGAGAATCTTGACGCGGCCGTTGTGGAAGACTGCGAGCTTGCGCAGCGGCGAGACATCGACCTGCAACGCGAATGCGTACTTGTCTTCCGGCGAGACATTGAGAATGCGCGGCTCGCCGAAGGGCGGCGGCAGCTCCTCGGTGCCCTCGGTGACTTCCTGTGACTCCGGGTGCGCGTTACCAGCGGGAGCGGTCTGCGACCAGCTGTACGCGCAGAATGCGAAGGTCAGCAGGATGGCGAGGCGATGGATGACGGTCATGCAGTGACTCCTGCCGGCTCGGCGGAAGACTGTGCTCTCTCTCGGGCCTTTGCGGCAGCGGCCTTAGCCGAAGCGAGGCGTTGCTCGCGGAGCTTTTCGCGGCGGCGCTTGAGGATCCAAGGCTTGACGTAGAACGCCCACGGGATGCCGACGCCCATGAGCACCGAGCCGAACGCGATGATGTGGATGCCGGGGTTGTTGCCGACGCCGAGGATCGTGAATTGCACGTACGGCTCGCCGACGCGGCCCTCGTCGGCCTCGACCATCGTCTGCTCCCACGTGGTGGGATCCCAGCCGGCTTGGCTGAACTTGAACTGGCTTGGATTGAAGCCGGAGGCGAGACGGATGATCGAGTTGCCGAGCCAACTGGCTTCGGGATCCCAACGGAACGGCGCACGCAGCGGGCTGTTGAGCTTGACGACGTGATCGAAGGTCTCGAAGTCGAGGTCGCGGCCGGTGAACGTCGGCATCGGCTCGACACGAACGATCGACTGGTAGTCACGCGGCGCACCGCGGTGGTCGTAGGCGATCATCTCGAAATCGACGAGCGACACTGCAAAGCCCGGCAGCGGGTGTTGGCGCCGGCCGAAGGCGAGCGAGATGCTCCGGCCGCCGGACAGCGGAACGGTGCGGAGCTTGGCGGGGTCTTGGCCGTAGTACTGCGTGAACGGCAGCCACACGATCTCGCTGGTCTCGCCGTGCACGGGGTGGTTGCTGTAGACCTCGAGCGCAAGCCACGCGTTGCGGTGCGTTCCGATGTCGTCGCTTTCCTGCTCTTCTTCGGCGACCGGATGCGGGCGCTCGAAGCGCTCGACATGCTCCCAACGATCGGCGAGTTCGAGATGAAGCTGCGGCACGAAGTTGTCGAAGCGCTCACCCGGCATCAGGCGGTCATCGCCCTGGCGGATGTTGAGCCTGCCGCCGGGTTCGCGGACGGCTGCGCGCACGCTGCCGTCGGGCAGTTCGTCGAAGTACACGAGGAGTCGGCTAGCGTCGATGAGCGTGATGCCGATGTCGGCGTCTGGATCGCGGCGGTTGGGTCTGCCGTCGCCGAGGTCTTGTTCGAGGATGTCCTGATCGATCTCGGGATATCGCGCGTACGACCAGCGGGTGAACGTCTCACCATCGGGCGTTGTCACACGCACCTGAGCGACGGGGCTGGTCGCGCCGCGGTAGCCCTCGGTCACGATGGGGAACGGCGGCTCGAGCAGGATGTCGTCGACGTACAGCTCGTGACCGGCGACGGTGAGAGAGACACCGGGCCTCGCAACGATGGTTCGCTGTTGGCTGCCGATCTGGACATCAAGCGCGAACTCGGTGCGTTCGGGGATGGCCCGCGTGAGCTGTTCCCAGCGTTCATCGCTCATGCCGGCGGTGTATTCGATGGCGAAGATGTCGCCGTCGGCCACGCGGAAGGCGGGCTCGGTCGGCAAAAGCCCGAAGCGCAGCACGGGTAGATCGGCTGACTCGGGCAATGCTTCATCGACTTCGAGGTCGCTGAACATCTCGATGGCGCGCAGCGGCCTGGGCTCGAGACCACGCGGAATGGGCCTGCGGACCCAGTCTGTCTGCTCCTCGGCGTAGTTGGCATAGCCGACGATGCGAAGCTCGATGTCATCGTCGATGCGGCCGGTTTGCGACGGCGGCACCCGGCGACTGATCGGCGCGAGGGACTCGAAGTTGTCGCGTTCGAGGAGGGCGAGCCACGAGCCGATGTCGCCGTCTTTGTACAGGGTGCCGACGCCGAGGCCGTAGTCGTTGTATCGCGGCACGCGGATCGGGAAGAGCTGCTCCGGTCGGTCGCCGTCTTGTGCTGCGTAGATCGCGACGTGTGTGTTGTCGAAGAAGGTGGTGACGGGCGGGCCGAGCCGCTGCTCGCCGGTCGTGACGTCGGGGTTGGCGATGAGCAGGGCGTCGCCTTCGAGCTTGAGGCGTTGGTAGTACACGCTGCCGAGGGCCATGAGCACGATGCCGGTGTGCACGGTGAGCACGCCGATGTTGACGAACTTGAACTCGATGCGTCGGACGGTCGCGACGACCATGTTGACGACGAACGCGAGCAGGATGACCTGCATGGGCCACCACGAGTAGAACTCGAGCTCGGTCATCTCGAAGAACGGCAAGCGGCGAATAGTGACCGCGGCGTAGTCGTCGACGAGCTGCGGGAAGAAGCGGAGGCCATCGCCCGTGGCCGGGTCGTAGTGCAGGAGCGGCCAGATGGTGTAGAACCACACGGCTCCTGCCATGACCGCGGCAAACCCGCAGCCGAGCACGCCGAAGGTGAAGCGGGCGGCGCTGCTAATGCGGTCGAAGTATCGCGTGAGCACGAAAACCGGCACCGCGAAAGCGAGCACCATCGCGAGGGCGGTGGCGATGTAGACCACCCAGCTCAGTGCCTTGACGAGCATGCCGATCGGCACAGACGCGAGCGCGCCGTAAAGGCCGACAAGCGTGAGCAAGACGACAGCCAGCGGGATGGAACTGAAGGCCCGCAGGACAGCCTTGGCGGGCCATGCCCACGCCGGAAAGAACTGGTCGTCCCAGGCCAGATTTCTTCGCCACTTGGCGCTCATAGAACTCCTGTCATTGATCTGGGGCGAAAGCCTCTGCGACCGAT
>JBCCQU010000128.1:0-6629 GCA_039208875.1 Planctomycetota bacterium | reverse complement strand
CGGCTCAGTATGCCGAGGCGCCGTTCACGGGAACGGACGCGGAAGACTACGAGGGCACCCCCGGTGGTTTTGTCTCGCTTCACACGCTGTTCGACGGCGCGGCCGACGTCGTCGGGACGGTTCAACACCTCAGCGTTACCCAAGGCACGTGGAGCGACTTTACGACAGGTTCAGGAAGTCCGGAGATCCTCGCGACGTCCGGTGCTCGGTTCGGCACGCTCGCGTCAGGGCTTGAGGCTCAGATCGCTTTCGACTTCGGCGGCATCGGCGGCATTGAAGCCTTCGGCGGCTTCGCCTCTGACGCCGGCGACGGTGACACGACCTTTGAGCTGATCGACCTGAACGGCAATCTGCTCGGCAGTTTCACCAACGATCTTGGCGATCGGCAGGGCAACATGACGCCGTTCGCGATCAGGCAGGCCGATACTGGCGCAGCGTTTTCAAACTTCCCGGGCGACGGCGAGAATGGCGGTGCCGGCGGAACCGTCGGTAACGGCGGCGATGATTTCGTTCTGCCGCAGCCGGCCGTCATCACCGGCTTCGCGCTCAACCTCACGACGAACAGCGGCAACGCTCCGCCCACAGCGGTCACCATCGAATGGGCCGTGTACGAACTTGACGGGACGAGCATCGGCGAGCTGATCGAAAAAGGTTCGGCGGCCGGCCTCCGTGGGTTCAACTATCGCACCGATACGACCTTCAACACGTACGACGTCGCGTTCGACATCGATCCGATCGCGCTCGATGCCGGCTCGTACTACTTCGCGACGCGCCGCAACGTGACCGCCGGAAACGCCAACGCGTTCTGGGGTACTGTGCCTTTGCCGATCCAGGGCATCAGGCCTTGGTCCGGGGGCAGCCCCCGGCCATTCTTTGATGAACTCGCGAACACCACCGCCGTGACAAACTTCAGCAGGAGTGACTTCGCCTTCGAGGTCCGCACTGTCGAAGACCGGCAGACACTCATCGGGTCTGTCCGCATCAGCGGACCGGAAACAGCCTTTGACGATCTCGAGATCATCCGCACGTCGCCGATCGAAGAAGACATCTTTATTGCCGACATGACCGACGATTACGAGGGCTTTGGCGGTGCCTTCGATACGATCACGTCGATGTTCGGTGGATCGGTTGCGGTGAGCGGCCCGACCGAGCATGTGTCGCTGAGCGTCGGCGATTGGCGTGACTCCAGCTCCGATGCCATGCCGATTGGTGTAGATATTCAGGCAACATCTGGCACGAGGTTCGGCACTATCGCCGAGTTCGATAACCCGGCCGCCATCGGCACCATTGTGCTTGATTTCAGCGACGCGAACCCCGCCGCGGGCGGTGTCTTCGGCTTTGCCGGCAACGGCTCAGACGCTGCCGACGGCGACACCACCTTCCGCTTTCTGAACGCCAACGGATTCGAGATCGGCAACGTCACGCAAGACCTGGGTGATCGCGAAGGCAACATGACGCCTTTCAGCTTCACATCATCGGCACCTGTCGCAATGGTCGAAATCACCGGGCCGCAGACAGCGCTGGATGACCTGAGTCTGTTGGCGAGCCCCGCAGTGCTGCCGGGCCGCGTCGAGCCGAACCTCATGGAAGACTTCGAAGGCTTTGACAGCTCCGCGAACAGCGCGCAGCTCAGCATGGTCTTTGGCGGACGCGTACCGGTCACGACGAACGTGGCCTCCTTGACCGCACGCACCTTCGGATTGTGGTCGGACTTACGCAATCCCGGCGGGCCGATGCGGCCGACATCGGGGAAGCAGTTCGCAGTACTCTTCGGAACTGACACGACAGCCACACTCGACTTCACCGCACTGGGCGGCATCACCGGCTTCACCGCAGCCGGCAGCGATGCGTTCGAAGTGTCCCCAACCACCTTTGCGTTCTTCGATGTGAACGGCAACCCGCTAAACACTTACACCAAGACGCTCGGCCCCGGCGACGGCTCGCTAGAGTGCTTTGGTTTCCGGACCGCTGACGGCTCCACGCTCATTGGTCGCGTCGACGTCAGCGGGAGCCGAACAGCGCTCGACGACATCGGCATCACGCTGCCTACGTCGCCGTGCAGTGCTGCTGATCTCACCGCGCCGCTCGGCACGATCGACGCAGCGGACGTCTCAGCCTTCCAAGCGTTGTTCGACGACGCCGACGCAGCGGCGGACTTGCAACCGGACCGCCAGCTCGACTACTACGACATCGTGGCCCAGCTCGACCTCGTTGCCGATGGCTGCCCGTGATTCAGCGTTACCTCGCCGCCAGCTCGCGTCTGTGTTCGCAGCATTAAGCAGCGCTACGCCTTGTCCTCGCCACGCATGAGACGCGTGAACGAAGCGACAAACAACGTGGCGATGACCCAGCCCGCGCCGCCGTGGCCCGGGCTGTCGCGTTGCTGTCGTCGGCTCATGTCGCTATCGCCCGCTCCGTAACGGTCGCGGCTCGTCACGAGCATCGAACAGACATTAGTCCTTCTCGAACGTCAGGCTCTTGCCTTGCACGCTGACGCGGACGGAGTCGCCCGCGCCCAGCTCGCCGGCCAGGATGCGGCTGGCCAGCGGGTTCTCGAGCCGCGACTGAATCGCCCGCTTCAGTGGCCTCGCGCCGAACGCCGGGTCCCAGCCTTCTTCAGCGATCAGAGCGACCGCTTCATCGGTGAGCTCGAGCGTCATGTCGCGCTCAGCCAGCCGTGACCGCAGCCGCGCCAGCTGAATCTCGACGATATGGCCGAGCTGATCCTTCTTGAGCTGGTGATACACGACGACCTCGTCGATGCGGTTGAGCAGCTCGGGCCGGAAGAACTGTTGTTGCTGATCGACCTTGAGCCGGGCGTTGAGTTCGCCGCGTTCGAGGTCGGGCGTCATGCCGGTGCCGTCGATATCGACGCCGGGCCCGCGGCGGATGAGCGAGCTGACCGCGGCCTCGATCTCCCAATCCTCGGCTCCTTCCTCAGCCATCAGTTGGATCTTCTGGCTGCCGAGGTTGCTGGTCATGATGACGACGGCGTTGCGGAAGTCGACCGTGCGACCTTGACCATCGGTGAGCCGGCCGTCGTCGAGCAATTGCAACAACACGTTGAACACATCGGGGTGGGCCTTCTCGACCTCGTCGAGCAGGATGACGGCGTATGGCCGGCGTCGCACCGCCTCGGTGAGCGCGCCGCCCTCGTCGTAGCCAACGTAGCCGGGGGGCGCGCCGATGAGCCGACTGACCGCGTGCTTCTCCATGTATTCCGACATGTCGATGCGCACCATGGCCTCTTCGGTATCGAACACAAACTCAGCCAGCGCCTTGCACGTTTCGGTCTTGCCGACGCCGGTCGGGCCGAGGAACAAGAACGAACCGATCGGCCTATCGGGATCGCCGAGGCCAGCCCGGCCGCGTCGCACCGCATCGGCCACGGCCTTCAGCGCGATGTCCTGCCCCACCACGCGCTCAGCCAGGTGGTCTTCCATGCGCGTCAGCTTGTCGCGCTCGCTCTCGACCAGTCGCGACACGGGGATGCCGGTCCATCGGCCGACGACCTCCGCGATCTGTTCAGCGTCGACTTCTTCCTTCACGAGCGCGTTGCCCGATGCTTGCCGCTCGTCCAGCTTGCGGGCAGCGTCGGCCAGCTCGGCTTCGAGATCGCGCAGCTCGCCGTACTGAATACGCGCCGCTGTTTCCAGGTCGCCGCGGCGTTGAGCTTGGTCGAGCTCGACACGCTTGCTGTCGATCGCCTCCTTCACCCGCCCCACCGCTTCCAGCTCGGCTTTCTCGGCTTCCCAGCGCGCGCTCAGCGCATTGTTCTTCTCGCTCAGCTCAGCCAGTTCGCGCTCGACGCGTTCGAGTTCTTTGCCCTCAGCCTTTTCGCCTTCGATTTTCAGCGCCTCGCGTTCGATCTCGAGCTGCATGATTCGCCGGCGCAGCTCGTCGAGCTCCGTCGGCATGCTGTCGGCTTCTATGCGCAAACGACTCGACGCTTCATCGACGAGGTCGATCGCCTTGTCGGGTAAAAACCGATCAGCGATGTAGCGATGGCTGAGCTGCGCCGCTGCGAGCAATGCGCCGTCCTGAATGCGCACGCCGTGGTGCGCCTCGTAGCGTTCCTTCAAGCCGCGCAGGATCGCGACGGTTTCTTCGACGCTCGGCTGGTCGACCACGATCGGCTGAAAGCGCCGCTCAAACGCCGGGTCTTTCTCGATGTGCTTGCGATACTCATCGAGCGTGGTCGCGCCGATGCACCGCAGCTCGCCCCGCGCCAGCGCCGGCTTGAGCATGTTGCCCGCGCTCACCGCACCCTCTGCAGCTCCGGCCCCGAGAATCGTGTGCAACTCATCGACGAACAAGATCACCTCGCCCTCGGACGCTTGCACTTCGCGCAGCACGCCCTTGAGCCGTTCCTCAAACTCGCCGCGGAACTTTGAGCCAGCGAGCAACGCGCCGACATCGAGCGCCATGATGCGCTTGTCGCGCATGCCGTCCGGGCAGTCGCCGTTGACGATGCGCAGAGCCAGGCCTTCCGCAATCGCGGTCTTGCCCACGCCGGGCTCGCCGATGAGCACCGGGTTGTTCTTGGTCCGCCGACTCAGCACCTGCATCGTGCGGCGGATCTCGTCGTCGCGCCCGATCACCGGGTCGAGCTTGCCTTGCTGAGCTTTCTCGGTCAGGTCGATCGCAAACTTCTTCAGCGACTCAAACCCGGCCTCGGCGTTCTGATCGGTCACGGTGTCGACGCCGCTGGCCTCGCGGATGGCCTTGATCGCAGCCAGCACCTTGGCCGCATCGATCGCGTTGACGCTCAGCACTTCCCGGGCTGCGGTCTTGGCGTCGCACAGCCCGAGTAACAGATGCTCGCTCGAGACGTAAGCATCGCCGAGATCGCGGGCCTGCTTGTCAGCCTTGGCAAACACCTCCGCCAGCTCGCGGCCCGGCGCCGTCTGTCCGCCGCTGACGCTCGGCAGCTTGTCGAGCTCCGACGCGGCCATCTGGTGCACCCGGCCCGCGTCGGCACCCAGCTTGGCCAGCACCGATCGCGCCGGCGACGACTTGTCGTCGAGCAAGGCCCAGAGCACGTGAAGCCCCCCTACTTCGGGGTGGTTCTCGCCCATCGCCCGGGTCTGGGCATCGCTGAGGGCCTGCTGAGCGGTGGTTGTCAGTCGGTCTGGTCGCATGTGAGGCGGGGAGCAACCGCCGCGCCACACCGAGAAACAGCGTTTACAGCCTGCAAAGGGCGATTTCGGCGGCATCGCCTGCCGACTTGGCACCCCGATCGTCGCGTGGCAGCCTGCCGGGCTCGCCCCGTGGCACGGCCGACGTCTTGGGCTCGAAACCTGCCAGTTAAGGGGGGTGCCCGCAGTCGGGTCCCGGCCTTCCACTCGGCGGAGGCCTGACCATCGCCCAACCGACGAAGGCGCCCAGGCGGTTCCGACAAAGGTTCAAGCACACGTCGCGCCGGCCGCGGCTTTCCACGGGACGGCCCGGCAGACTGCCAGATGAACAATACGCCGGCCACCACCCGCTGCCAGCAAACCGCGGAACGCCCGCGTCGCAACGTGCCGAGGATGACGCCGCCTCTTACACCGCCCCGGCACGAGGCCGAGACGTCCGCTATCCTGCCGGGCCAACCTTCGCCGGGCCGACGCAGATGCCGCCCGGGAACCTCCGGAGTCCGACCGTGTCGAACAAGCTCATCAGACGTTCATTTGTGTTTCTGGCAGCAGCATCGCTGACCGTCGCTGGTGGTTGCTCGAGCCAGTCCAAGGTCGACAAGGTTCGCGCCGACGGCACGCCCGAACTCACAACCCTCTATCAGACGCGGAATGACGTCAAAAACGAGGACGCGATCGCAGCCAACGAAGACCTGCGCATGCTGCACCAGGACTTCCGCCGAGCGTTCTATCTCGATCGCCCGAGCCGCCTGACGCGCGAGCCGATCCCCCGCTAACAAGCGACGGCCCCTCTCGCGAAACACTCACGACCAGAAGCTATTGACGAAGCGCTATCTGTCTGTCCCCGCGGAGCAGATGGTGCGGCCGACGTGGCTGCGGGGCTATCCAACTCGTGGACGCGACGAGCCCAGAGCACGAGTTCAGCTCGCGCTCTGCTGTGCGACCGACCGGTGCAGCATCACTTCGCGGTGTACTGGCCGCGGGCGACCTTCTTGAACTTCTTGTTCTTGTTCTGCAGCAAGGTCTGATTCACGATCGTTCGGAAATTATCAGAGGTCGTCTGATAGCCGGCCCGTTGAACCGCATCGGCGACTTCCGTCACCGACATCGTCTTGCCCTGCAGAACGCCCGCCAGCGCATCGGCGAGGCTTTGTGAGTTGCGGGCTCGGCTCCGGCCGTTGCTCGTCATCCGGATGCTGCCGCCCGCCTCAGCGATCTCAGCTTCGACCGCCTCAAGCTGAGCCTGCAAGCGATCGCGCTTCCTCTCCAGCGAGGCGATGGAACGCTGACGCCTGGCGAGCTCCGCCTGCAGCGCTTCGGTCGACATCGCATCGAGGCCGGGGCTCGACTTTTTCCGGGTCTTCTTGGCCATGACACAAACTCCTTAGCCCAGTCTGAGGAAATGATCTAATGATGAATCCCCAACTCTAGACCTTATGCCAAGACACGTCATGGAGTTATGGCAAGAACACAACGGATTATTGAAGATTG
>JBCCQU010000127.1:0-6698 GCA_039208875.1 Planctomycetota bacterium | reverse complement strand
TCGCGAGGGCCTTCCAGTGCTGTTGAAGCAGGGCGTGACGGAGCAGTGGTTGGGTTCGTCGTTTGATGCGGCGCAGTGGTCGCCTGCGGCACTGCTGCACGGCGATGTGGCGAACGTCGAGGTCGAGGCACAAGTGAGTGCCAATGGAGTGTTTCCCGGCGACGAAGAGCGGCGCCGCAGCGTGCGCACGCGTCTCGAGAACTTGCTCTCCAACCCGCGCATGTACGCGTGCCAGGCGCCCATCGCCACTCGCGTGGAGGGTCGGTGGCGCACGAATCCCGCTCTCGAGAGACTGCTCCTCGTGCCTGGGTTCTGCAGTGGCCCGGCCAAAGTCAACGCGTGGATTGGGTGTGGCGCGACGCGGACGACGCTGCACTTTGACGACGACGACAACGTTCTCACCGTGCTAAGCGGCGAGAAACTGGTGAGGCTCCGAGCCCACGCTCAAGTGGAGCCCTTGCCGTGCTGGACTGCGTCGCCGAATCACTCGCATCAGGAGCTTAGTGGCGGGGAAGAGATCCGAGTTAGGGCCGGCGAGGCGCTCTTCATCCCTCGTGGCTGGTGGCACCAGATCGACAGCGCGCCGGAGACCGTCGCCGTCAACGTGTGGTTCAAGCTCCCGTACCGCGACGACGTCGACTACGAGGCACGAGCCTGGATCGTCAACGCTACGCGCAACGAGGTAAAACGTCGCATATCACGTCGCGCAACGAAATTCAAGAATCTGGCACCACCCACGATTGCAGCGGCACTGTGGATGGTCGCAGACAAGGTCGACGTCCTCGGTTTGGTGCAGGATGAAGAACGCGACGTGCTCGCAGCGCGTCTTCGGGCGCGACGCGACCTCTTCTATCGACGCTGCTACCTTTACATTGCTCGACGCATCCTCGTACGTCGCACATTGCGGCGAAGGAGACGTTGGCTGAATCAACGGATACCACGATGACTGACAGGTGGGGTTGCGCACAAATGAGGTCCGTTGGGTAGAACTGAAACTTTATGTTCGAGCGGAGCGGCGAAGCGGCCGTGTTCCGCGACACCGAGCACGGCGTTGGGCAGAGCTCGTCAAGGGCTATCGGATGTATACCGGTACATCATCCCCCGTCGCAGTCGCTCGGCGAAGATTCAACGATGTGCACAGTGCGGGGCTTCGTTGGCTTCGTGCGCACGGCGAACAGATGTGTGCCATCGGGCGACCAGCGCAGCGGCTGTGCGTAGCGGTCTTGAGCGGTGCCGTCGGTGGTGATCTTGCGGCGAGTTCGGCCGTCACGGCCTGTCAGCACGATGTTGAAGTCGTGGATCGAAGCGGTCCATGGCCGCGTTGGTTGTTGTTCTGTTGAATTGTCGCGTCGTGATGCCCGTGTGTCGCGACGGGCCGCGGCGTGCACGAGCGCGATGGCTGGGTCTTCGCGCGCGACGAATGGCCCATACTCGGTGCCATCCTCGGCGACGACGATCCACGTATGGCCGACGAACGTGCCTTGCCGCTTCGATGCGCCGGGTCGGATGTTGCCGTAGCTCCGTCGCCCGCTGCCTTCACGCCAGAAGACCTCGACCGGTTGCTGCAATGCGTTGACGAATTGCACGGTGGTTCGTCCGCTGCCGCGCACTCGGCGGTCGCCGGGCGGCAAGAGGAACGGCGTTGCTTCGGACAACGCAAACGGCTTGGCGGTCGTGCCGTTGTTGCTGATCGCGAAGACGGCGGCTTCGGGTTCGATCAAGGCGAGCAGTGCGTCGCCCTTGGTGCCGAGGCGTACGATGGGAAGATGCTTGCCGTCGATGTGTCGCGAGAGTTGGGTTGAAAGTGTTGCAGCGAGCGCATCGTGATCGAAGGCTGGAGATTGCTCACCGGTTCGTGCATCGGTGATCTCAAAGCTAGCTGAGCCATCGGTGTCTTCGATGCGTGCGAGGAGGCGATGAGCATCGAGCCATGTGGCTGCGAGTTCGAGGTTGGGGATAGGGATTTCAGCGAAGCGCTCAGGCTGGGCTGGGCTCTGTGCGCCCACCCAGACGCAAGTAAGCAGTAGAGTCCAGGCGGCTTGCAGTCGCATCATCACGCTCCTTCCGGCTTACAGCGTTACGTAGTAGACCCTAACGCAGCAGCTGTTGCATGTGAGTCGTGTTGCTGCAGCTTGTCATGACCTGCCAAGTGGATGGGCGCGTCTTATGCAGCTGCAATGTCCGCCGTTATGCTCTCGGCCATGCAGTTGCCAAGACTCGAAATCGCCTTACTCGCCGTGGCTCTGGTTGCATTCGTACCGATGTCATTCGCGAGCGACACGAGCAAGGCCGAGCGGCCGAACTTCCTTGTGATCTACACCGACGACATCGGCTTTGCAGACATCAGCAGCTACGGCGGGCCGATCGCAACGCCGCGCATCGATGAACTCGCTGAGACGGGGCGGACGTTCACGCGCGCGCACGCGAGTTCGTCGACGTGTACACCAAGCAGGTACTCGTTGCTGACCGGGTTGTATCCGTTCCGGAATACACGCGCGGAGATTTTGCAGGGCGATGCGCCGCTGCTGATCGAGCCGGGCTCGCTGACGCTGGCGTCGCATCTTGCGGAGCACGGGTATCACACAGCGGTGATTGGCAAATGGCACCTCGGGCTCGGCGAGGGCGAGGTCAATTGGAACGGGCCGGTGACGCCGGGCCCGCTTGAGATCGGCTTCGATGAGTCGTACCTCATGCCGGCCACGAACGACCGCGTGCCTTGCGTGTATCTCGATGGGCACTTCGTCGAGAATCTCGACCCGACCGATCCGATCCGCATCTCGTATCGGCAACAGGTTGGCGATTGGCCGACCGGCATGAGCCATCCCGAGTTGCTGCGGTACACAGCCGACGGACAGCACTCGGGCACGATCGTGAACAGCATCGGCCGCATCGGGTTTCAGCACGGCGGCGAGGCTGCGCTGTGGGTCGATCAAGAGATGGCTGAGAAGTTCACCGAGCGAGCGATCGAGACAATCGAGCGGGCGGAGGCTTCGGACGAGCCGTGGTTCGTGTTCTTCAGCATGCATCAGCCGCACTTGCCTTTGGCGCCGAACGATCAGTTCGTCGGCAAGAGCGGCTATGGCCTGCGCGGCGATGCCATCCTCGAAGCCGACTGGAGCATCGGGATGCTCATCGACGCGCTCGATCGGCTCGACGCGCGCGACGACACGCTGATCATCTTCAGCAGCGATAACGGTCCGGTGCTGAACGACGGCTACAACGACGGCACGCTTCGCGACAACGGCGCCCATGATCCGTCCGGGCCGTACCGCGGCGGCAAGTACACGCTGTGGGAGGCGGGCACGCGGGTGCCGTTCATCGCCAGTTGGCCGGCACGCATCGAGCCGAGCGAGACCGACGAGTTGTTCGGCCAGGTCGATTTGCTCGCGTCGTTCGCAGCCCTCGCCGATGCGCCGCTATCGAACGATGTTGCGCAGGCGGTCGACAGCGAGGATCTGTCGCCGCTGTTGGTCGGCGATGCGTCACGCGGTCGCGAGTTGCTGGTGACACAAGGCATTGGCGGACAGGCGATCCAGGACGAGCGATGGAAGCTGATCCCGGCCAACAACGCGCGGCGCAACTTCGCGAATCACTGGACCAAGCGGAAGCACGGCGGCGAAGGTAACCCCCTCACGAGCCCGCAGATCACAGCCGGCGCGTACCTGTTTGATCTCATCGCCGATCCCGGCGAGACGACAAACGTCATCGATCGGCATCCGGAAGTTGCCGAGCGGCTTCGGGCAGCGCTCGAGCGAATCCGCGAGGCACCGCAGCCGTAACGGGTTTAGATCGTGAAATCGAGCGGGATGTCCTCGCCGTGTGGCCGCAGCTCGACCTTCGGCCGGGGGTTGCGCGCGACGTGCCGCGGCGGGACAGAGCGCGTGAGGAAGACGCCGGCGCCGATGATCGCGCCGGCTCCGATCACGGTGTCGCCGCCGAGGATCGTTGCGTTCGCGTAGATGGTGACGTGATCTTCGACGGTGGGGTGTCGTTTGGCGTTGCCGACGTGTGCGCGATCGGTGCTGACCGCACCGAGGGTGACGCCCTGGTAGAGCTTGACGTGCGCGCCGACGTTGGCGGTCTGGCCGATGACGACGCCGATGCCGTGATCGATGAAGAACGACGAGCCGATGCTGGCAGCGGGATGGATATCGATGCCCGTGGCCGATCGGCCTCGCTCAGCCAGCAGGCGTGCGGAGGTCTGCATGCCGAGCCGCCAAAGCCGATGCGCGAGCCGGTGCAAAGCCACAGCGTGCACGCCCGGATAGCACAGGGCTGCTTCTGCCGGCCCTTGACACGCGGGGTCGCCAGCGACCGCTGCGAGCACGTCCAGCTCGAGCGCGTGTCGCAATCGCGGCAGCTTCGAGTCGATCTCGTGCAGCGCTTGCGGATTGGGTGCGTCGGCGCCGAGCTCTGCGATGCTCGTCAGCAGTTGGCTATCGGCTTCGACCGATCCCGCCGGGTTCGGCAGGAGTGCGCGCAACGCCGACCGCATCACTTCGTCGGCACGATCCAGCACATCCGGCAGTGCTGCACTGCGGATGGTCAAGAGTCGAGACCCTCGAACATCGCGGTGGAGAGGTAGCGTTCGCCGAAGCTGCACCAGTTGGTGACAATGGTCTTGCCGGCAAACTCGGGCCGGGCCGCGATGCGGAGCGAAGCTGCGACATTGGCCCCGGTGCTGATGCCGGCGAAGATGCCCTCTTCGCGGATAAGCCTGCGGGCGGTATCGAAGGCCAATTGATCGTCGACGGTTTCGACGCCTTCGAGCAGCGAGGTGTCGAGGTTGTCCGGGATGAAGCCGGCGCCGATGCCCTGGATCTTGTGCGGGCCGGGCTCGCCGCCCGAGATCACCGGCGATGACGTCGGCTCGACAGCGAAGGCCTTGAAATCGGGGTTCTGCGTGCGGATGTAGCGGGTGATGCCGGTGATGGTGCCGCCGGTGCCGACGCCGGCCACGATGGCATCGACATCGCCGCCAGTGCCCTCCCAGATCTCGGGCCCGGTGGTGGTCTCGTGGATGCCGGGGTTGGCCGGGTTGGAGAACTGCCGCGGCATCCAGAAGTTGCTGTCCGCCCCCGCGAGCTCCTCAGCGGTCGCCATCGCGCCCTTCATGCCGAGCTCGGCCGGTGTCAGCACAAGCTCGGCGCCGAATGAACGCAGCAGCGTGCGGCGTTCGATGCTCATGCTCTCTGGCATCGTCAGCGTGAGCTTGTAGCCGCGTGTGGCGCAGATGAACGCGAGCGCGATGCCCGTGTTGCCGGAGGTCGGCTCGATGATGCGGGTATCGGGGCCGATCAGGCCCTTGGCCTCGGCGTCGGAGATCATCGCCTCGGCGATGCGATCCTTGACGCTGGCCATGGGATTGAAGCTCTCGGCCTTCAGCAGAATCCGTGCGTGTCCCTCGGGCACCAATCGACGCAGCCGAACCAGCGGCGTGCCGAAAACGGTGTCATTGATGGACTCGTGCACAAGCATGGAACTCGCCGGCATCGGGCGTCCTCCCTCGGATCGTCGGTCAGTCTGCGTCCGTCGTTCCGTCGACAGCCGCACCGACAGACAGGATAGCGCCGGCATCCGCCTCGGCGGAGCGATCAGGCTCTGCCAATCATGCCGAGACGGACCAGGAAGTCCTCTGCTTCGCTCAGTTCCTCGTCGGAGTAGTCGCAGAGGCACGGGAGATCATCCGTTGGGCACAGGTGCTGCGGCAGCGTCACGGGCGTACCCGTTCGCTGGCTGTGGGCTGCGATGATGGCGAAATACGCAGCGGAGGCGGCCCGGCAGTAGCGGTTCACTTCGGGTTGCGACATGGCCTCGATGGACTTCATGGCTTCGCATGCTCCTGCGGCCGCCGACTTGCCAGTGTGGCTGTCGACGGATTCAACCTGTGTTCTCTTTCACTTTGTGCGGGGCTCAAGGCTGCCAATCCGCGTCGCCCAGTTGGCGAGCGCGATTTACCCAGTTGCGGCGGTCCCGCAATTCATCTTCGCTCTGCAGGCTGGCGTGGCCGTCCATCCAGCCGACCGCCGCCTTTCCGTTGTAGCGAGGGTGCAGCCACCCGAAGCGACTCGCGACGGTTGTGTGTCGCAGGGTTTCGTCGAAGACCGCATCGACAGCGGGGGGCTCGACGATGTAGTGCCCCTCGACCGGCTGATCGGTGATGAACAAACGCGACGACGCAAATGTGATGAGCCCGGACGGATCGAATGCCTCAACTTGCCGCTCGATGAAGTAGGTCGGCGGCGGATCGAAACCGGGAAAGACCTGCACTTCTCGGTTGTCTTTGCCCACGTATCTGTAGTTGATGCCGAACGACGAGATGATGCTGATCTCGTAGGGCCAACCGTTGAGGGAGGCCAGCTCTCCCGACCCGCCCCGGATGCGCTCGACGATGCTCTGCCGCTCGCCGACATGCGTGGTGCCCTCCCACGCGTAGTCGAAGTACGGGCCCAGACGGAACGCCCAGCGGGCATTGATGGGATAAGGCAACTCGTTGCCAAAGTCATCCACGATTGTGGATTCGCCAGCCTGATCCAGCGAGAGGAAAGTGGGCAGCAGATACCCGTCGTGGTCATTGCTATACAGCGTGTACGCCGCCATGAGCGACCGCGACGCTGCGAGCGATCGCACCGTCTTCGCGGTATCGCGTGCTGCCCCAAGGGCCGGCAGCAGAATGCCGATGAGCAGCGCGATGATCG
>JBCCQU010000126.1:0-6731 GCA_039208875.1 Planctomycetota bacterium | reverse complement strand
CGCAGGCCGAGCGACGTCTACCGTTGGGGCCAGCCTCAGAGCTCCGGAGCTAGTGATGAAGAAAGATACCCACCCCGGCTTCTACAACTGCAAGGTGTATCACAACGGCGAGGTTGTGATGGAAGTCGGCGCGACTGTTCCGGAGATGCACGTCGAAGTGTGGTCGGGTTCGCACCCGTTCTTCACCGGTCGCCAGGCGTTCGTCGACGCTGCGGGCCGCGTTGAGAAGTTCCAGCGGAAGTTCCAGGGCGACTACTTCAAGGGCAAGAAGAAGAAGGGCTGAGCCAGTCGGCCCAGCCGGTCTCCGTTTCGGCCGTTGCTCGTTTACGGTCGCGGCTTGTTCGGCCGCAGAAGACCGTCAGTCAATCCGTTGCAATTCGGTGACTGTGCCCGAGCTTGAATCGGTCACGGTGAGGCTGTCGCCTTGCAGGTCGGCGTCGTAGCGCACAGGCTGTGCGCCGGGCCTTGGATTCTCGAAGACGAGCTGGTCGGCATCGATCGACCACGTGCCCGAGAAGCCGCGGGTGGTGCCGCCGTAGTCAGCGAAGGCGGTGTAGGTGCCGTCGGGCGCGAGCGTCATGCCGCCGAGTTGGAAGCTGCCTGCGGCCTCGGGCTGTGCGCTGCTCCAGGTGCCGACGTAGCCGGTGCTCGCGCAGCCGCAGAGCGTGATCGCGAGTGACGACAGGCAAACAGCTTTGACGGAGCGAGAGAATCGCGGTGCGTGCGCGGGCATGATGTATTCCTTTCCGTGGAGTTTCGTGCGCGTTGCTCGCGTGTAGCGTAAACGCAACGCGGTCGCTCCACCACACGATGGCTCCGGCCTCGCCCGATACAGTGCAACGGATGAATCGGGCGTTTGCAGACGACGCTATCAATAGGCAACGTCAGGGAGAGATATGAACCGCTACGAACTGACGAATGCCAACAGCCTGCGTCTCGTCGCGACCGACTTCGGTGCCACGATCACAGAGCTGCACGCGCCGGATCGCGAAGGCGAGCTGGCTGACATCACGCTCGGCTTCGATGATCTTGCGCAGTACGCGACCGAGTCGCCGTACTTCGGTTGCATCGTGGGCCGCTGCGCGAATCGCATCGCGGGCGGGCGGTTCACGCTGGACGGCGAGTCGTACGAGCTGCCGATCAACAACGGCCCAAATCATCTGCACGGCGGCCTCGTCGGCTTTGATAAGCATCGCTGGAGCACCGAGCTGACAACGACGGAGCGAGGCCGAGGTCTGCGGTTCTCGCTGACTTCCGAGCACGGCGATCAGGGCTATCCGGGCACGCTCGACGCGAAGGTGACGTATGTGCTGACCGATGACGACGAGCTGATCATCGAGATGCACGCGACGACGGATCGGCCCACGCTCTGCAACCTCGCGCAGCACGCGTACTGGAACCTCGGCGGGCACGCGAGCGGCACCGTGGCTGAGCATGTGCTGCAGCTACACGCGTCGCGATACACCCCGGTCGATAGCGACATGATCCCGACCGGTGAGCTCGCGACCGTTGAAGGCACCGCTCTCGACTTCCGCGAGCCGAAGCCGATCGGCCGCGACTTGTTCGAGGTCGGTGGCGATGCACCGGGCTACGACCACAACTTCGTGATCGATGGCGATGCGGGCACGCTGCGACCGGTCGCTCGCGTTGTGCATCCGGCGTCGGGTCGCGTGATGGAACTCGCGACAGACCAGCCCGGTGTGCAGCTATACACCGCCAACTTTCTCGACGGCAAGCCGCGTGGCAAGGCGGGCGCGTCGTATGGGCCGCATACCGGCTTCTGCCTCGAGACGCAGCTGTTTCCCGACGCGATCAACCAACCGGCTTGGCCCACGCCGATTCTTCGGCCCGGCGGAACGTACTCCCACACGATGGTGTTCCGCTTCGGCACGGAGTGATCAGGCTCGGTGCGTGTTGGCGAGGCTGACCGCGACGTGCGCACCAAGAAGGGCGGCGTACTCCGGCTGCTGTGCTGCGGTGACTTTGATTTTGCGTCCAGGCGCGATGGCGTGTGTCTGCACGGCTTCGTCGATCGCTTCGAGAACAGCAGAGCCGGCTCGGGCGACGCCGCCGCCGATGATGACGCAATCGGGGCCGAAGGCGTGGATCATGTTGATAGCTGTGGCCGACCAGACATCGAGGCTGCGCTTAAGTACGTCGCGCGCGACAGCATCGCCGGTCGACGCAAGTTCGATAACGGTTGCGTAGTCGAGTCGGCTTTCTCTCGCGAGGGCTGAAGACTCGAAGCCGGGATGTTCGCGGATGATGTCGGGCAGTGCCCAGCCGGATGCCTCGGCCTCGGCAGCGCCCGGCAGGCCGTGGATCGCGGGGCGTCCGCCGACGTTGACGACGAAGTGTCCGCCGCTGTTGCCAGCCTCGCCTCGTGTGCCACGCAACGGCACGCCGCCGACAATGGCCGAGCTGCCGATACCGGTGCCGAGCGTGAGCATGACGATGTCGTCGAAGCCTCGGCCTGCACCGTGCTTCCACTCGCCGAGGCACGCGAGGTTGGCATCGTTCTCGACATACACCGGCACGCCGAAGGCATGCTTTGCCCAGCTTGCGATGTCGAGGTCAGGCATGTCGTCGTACTTGAGGTACGTCTTGGTGATTCGGCCATCGGGCCGAACGATGCCGGGGAAGCCGAACGCGATGCCGTCGCACGACGCGACTTTGGCGTCGGCCAACAGCGCCTTGATCGTGCCTTCGACGCGCGGCAGGTGCGGGGTGAGGCGGGTCGCATCGTCGACCGAGATTGTGTCGGCCGCGATGATGCCGTCGTCGCCAGCCAGCCCGACTTTGATCCGCGAGCCGCCGAGGTCGATGCCGATTGCGATGGTCATGCTTTGCCTAGCCCTGTCGGCAGGTGGCGGGAGCTAGTGCGGGACTTCCTTCACAGCGTTGCGGTTCCACGCAGGGACGCGCATCACGATGGGGCCGTCGCCCTCGATCTCGCACTGGCACGCCAGCCTGCTGTTGATCTGCAGGCCGGGTGCTTCCTCGACGCGGTCTTCTTCCGCCTCGGTGGCCTCGCTCAGCTCATCCATGCCCTGCTCGACATAAACGTGGCAGGTGGAGCACGCGCACACGCCGCCGCAGGCGTGCTCGATATTGATGTGCTTGTTGAGGGCGACGCCGAGCAGGTCCTGGCCCTTGGCAGCCATCAGCTCGACCTCGGTCTGATCGGGATCGGCCCCCAGAGCCTCCGGATCTTCCATGATGATGCGCACCGGGACCGTCTTTGGCCCGAGGTGCTCGTCGTCGTGATGATGGTGGCCCATGGTGCGCTCCAATCCCGGGTCGCTCCTCGACCCGTTACTTGGAATTATTCCAAGATACAGAGGCGGTCTCTACAACCCGTGATGTCCGTTGTGTCGGCCCGCGGGCGCCGTCGCCGATATGGTCTGTCCAGTGGCTGAAGACTCCCCGCATCCCGATTCCGCAGTTGCCGCTCCGGACATGGCAGCGATCGACGTTTCCGTGGTCGCGCCGGCCCATAACGAGGCCGGCAACGTCGAGCCGTTGGTGCAGGAGGTAGAGAAGGCGCTGGCCGGCACGGGGCGTTCGTTTGAGTTTGTCATCGTCGACGATGGCTCGACCGATCGCACCCGCGAAGAAATTTCCGAGTTGATGAGCGCGCGGCCTTGGCTGCGGTGTGTGGCGATGCAGAACACGCCGCCCGGCAGCGGCAACGGGCAATCGGCCGCGTTCCACGCCGGCTTCCGCGCCTGCCGCGGTGCGCTCATCGCGGTGCTCGATGCCGACCTGCAGAACGACCCCGGCGACATCCCGGCCATGCTCCAGCTCATGGAGCGCGAATCGGCCGACCTCGTGCAGGGTGACCGCTCGCATGCGCGCAAAGACAACTTCGTAAAGCGTCGCGCGTCAGAAGTGGGGCGGCTGTTCAGACGCGTGTTGCTGCGGGACCGCGTGCGTGACACCGGCTGCTCGCTGCGTGTGATGCGGCGTGAGGTCGCGCTCGGCCTGCCGCTGCGGTTTAAGGGCATGCACAGGTTCATCCCGGTGACCGCCCGCGACCTCGGCTTCAAGGTCGTCGAGATGCCGGTCACGCATCGCGCTCGGCACGCGGGCGAGACCAAATATGGCAGGCTCGGCATCACCAAGCGCGCCATCCCGGGATTGATCGATTGCTTCGCGGTGATCTGGATGCGCAGCCGACGGCGACCCGTCGAGTCGGTCGAGGTGGGCCGAAAGGAAACGGACGCAGCATGAAGGCGGGCCCGGTGTTCGCAATGGTCGGCCTGATCGCGCTCGGCGCGTGGCTGGTGTATCAGGGCAGGTCGGCGGTCACCGCTGTCGATGCCTCGCCCGGCGCGGTGCTGCATGAGGCCGAGATCGCCGGCGTGCGTGGCTACATCGAGCACGAACCCGAAGCCGGCAAGTTCCGGTTCTTCGCGCGCAACGACGAGCGGGGCGCGTGGCTTGAGCGCGCAGCCTTCGTCGATACCTTTGGCGAGGAGGCGACTGCGCACATCGAGGCTGGCGGTCATCCGGCACTGTTCCGGCTGTTCAACATCTCGTCGTGGTCGAGCGTGGTCTGGGTCGGGCTAGGCTTTCTGGCGCAGGCGATTTTCGCAGCCCGATTCCTCGTGCAATGGATCGTGAGCGAGCGGAAGCGGGCGTCGGTGGTGCCGGACATCTTTTGGTGGATCAGCCTCGTGGGTGGCATCAGCCTGTTCGTGTATTTCGTGTGGCGGCGCGACATCGTGGGCGTGTTCGGGCAGTCGTCGGGCATCGTGATCTATGCCCGAAACCTCAGGCTGATCGGCAAGCAGAAGCGACGCGAGGCACGCGCAGCCGAGCGGCAGCCAGAGCCTGAGACGCCGGCTGAGAGCAGCGACGCCTGAGCCCGAAACCGGCGGGCTTGCCAAGCAGCCGCCCCGGGCAGACACTTGCCAGATGCGAGTGATGGTTGATGAATCGTGCGTTGCCGAGCAGGCCGAGTCGCTGGGCGAGGCGTTGCAGGCTGCGGCTGCCCACGCCGAACAGGCGGGCCGCGTTGTGATCGAGGTGCACGCGGACGGCCAGCCGCTCGATGCAGCCCATCTCGATAACCCGGACGGCTTCGATCAGTCGTGCGGCGAACTGTCGCTGACCACAGCCGACCCGGCGTCGTTCGTGCGGGTCTCGCTGCTAGAAGCGGTCGATGCGCTCACCGCGGCTGTCGCCGATCAGACCACCGCAGCCGATGCGCTCGAGAGTGGCGATGTCGCAGCGGCGATGGATCGGCTCGGCGCGTCGCTGGAGATCTGGGAGAGCGTGAACGCGGTGGTCGATCGCTCGTCGCGTGTGCTGCGGATCACGCCGGCCGACCTGGTCCCGGCGAACGAGTCGGGCTCGATCGATGCTGCGCTGGGTGAGCTCACCGCGGCTCTGAATCGCGTCCGCGATACGCGGGCGGTGGAAGACTGGGCCGGCCTCGCCGATGTGCTGCGCTACGACCTGAAGGAATGCGCCGACCAGTGGACAGCTCTGCTGCGCGGCGCGGCTGACAAGCTGGGCGAAGCGGGGGCGTAAGCGTGGCGACGGCTTCAAGTCGGAGTGCTGGCGGAGCCGACCGGAGCGTCGACGGCTTGATGGAGCGCGCCAGTCAGGCGTTGCTTAAGACCGAGTATTTCGAGACGGAGAAGCTGTGCCTGCGGGCGCTGTGGGCTGCGCGTCGCGCGCGAGACTTCGAGCGGATGTCGCGGATTGCGCTTCCGTTGCAGGAGGCCCGTCGGCAGCGTCGGCAGATCGCGGTCGATGCGGGGCCGGTCGCGGTGATTGCGCGCACAGCCGATGTGCCCAAGCCGTTGGTGCCGGGCATGTATCTGGTGCAGCCTCCGATGATCGGAGCCGAGGCGCGGACGCTTCGCGAGAGTCTGTTCCGTCGCGGCGTGCCGGGATTGGTGTTGTGCCGCGAGCCGTTGACGAGGGATGGCAAGTGGCCGATCGTGGCGGTGGGGACGCAGGTGATCCGGTGCAAGGTCGAGCCGCCGCGCGCGCTCGAAAGGGTGGAAAAGGGCAGCATTACCAAAGACGCGTACCCGCAAGAGGCAGACGGCTCGGGCCCGAGCGGCACGTGGTTCGACGCGGCGGCTGAGGCTTTGGGCGATGCAGCGATCGCCAAGCTCGTGCCCGATGATGTACCGGAGTTCCGCGTGGACGACCTGCTCGAGTTTCTGGATGCGCACCCCGATCACGAGAAGCTGCATCAGCGGCTGGCGGATGCCTGTCGCGAGGCCATCGGCACGCCGGAGCCCGAGACGGAGCGACGGCGCGGCTTGGTCGATGACGAGTTTGTGTTCTGAGTTAAGCGGAGCCGTGGGGGCTTACCACTCGTCGCCGCGGTACTGGCGGGAGCGGCGGTCGGCCCGCTCGTTCTGATCGCCGATGACCGCACCGCCGACGCCACCCGCGATGGCGCCGATAGCAGCACCCGCGCCGGCGTTACCCGAGAGCGATCCGATGCCGAGGCCGGCCAGTGCGCCGAGGCCGGCGCCCGAAATGGCGCCCTCGCCCGCGTTGCTGCACCCGCCGAGGACAAGACCAGTGCTGGCAAGAACAGCAGCGAACGTGGTGCGACGGTTGAGGCGGCGGGTGTTCGTCAACATGCGTTTGCTCCAGGCTCTGGCGGTGCCCGGCGGCACCGGCGGGGGTTTGTCTCTGTGCCAAGCGTAGTCGGCTGTCTTGGTATTCCGTCGGCGGGCGGGGTTGGGTCGCAGGCTTGG
>JBCCQU010000125.1:0-6779 GCA_039208875.1 Planctomycetota bacterium | reverse complement strand
CGGACGGCACACCCGTTTCGCTCTTCTCAGTTGCAGAAAGCGGCAGCAACGCGGCGCCGTCGGTCATGTCGCCGATCGACCCAACGCGTGAGCCGGATGACGCCTGGGCGTACATGCTGCCCGAATTTTGCGAGGGCAACTTCGGCCTTGAGCTGCACCGGCCTTCGGTCGGCAGACGGCAGGTCGTGCTGCCGCGCGATGAGCCCGGGCTCCTGGAGCGCGTCACGCTTGTGAGCGGCCAGGCGATCTCCGGTGGTTTCCAGCGGACAGCTTGCGAAGGCCAAACTCACGAGTGGTACGAGGCCTTGGTCAAGGTGCCGGCCCGACGCGTCGTGCTCGATGTGTTTGTGCATCGCGACGTGTTCCCCAACGTGCAGCCGACGGTCGGCGCGCGGCTCGCAACCGGCGGCATTCCGCCCGCCCCACCCACGCTTTCACCCGATGCGATCGAGGCGGCCGACACGCTCCGTGTCAGCGGCGAGATACGGCACCTGCCGTACGGGCTCGAAGACATCGGCCTGTCGGAAATCCCCGACTACGGCGACCTCGCCCGGTTTGCTGCCGAGATGCGAGGCTTCCAGCTCAGCGACTTCCGCGGCTCGCGGCTCACTGTCGATCACCCGCCCGTGATGTCGTCGATCGCGTTCTGGTTCGAGCTTCCCAACGCCTGAAAGCACCGCATAAGAACTCGATCTGTGCGCGTCGATGCCGTCTTGTCCACAGCGATGGCTGCGTCTACGCTGAGAACGAGTCTCAGTTAAGCGTCGGGCCTTACAGGAGGATGCTTCGAGCTTTGGATGCTGAGGCAATCGGCAATCAGGCGAGGACCGACGCACTCGGGCCCCGCGGATAGATGATGTAGACCGCGGCCCGCGACGGGTCGCTCCATGGAGTGCTTGCAATGCGATCCATCACTTCGGTCGTTGCTCTCTTCGTTGCTTTCGTGACGGCTGCATCCGCGCAGAACGTCGTGAACGTCTACTCGTCGCGGCACTACGACACCGATGATGAGCTGTTCGCCAAGTTCACCGAGGAGACCGGCATCGAGGTTCGGCTGCTTGAAGCCGACGCGGACCAACTGCTCGCCCGCATTGAGCGTGAGGGCGAGTTCAGCCCGGCCGACGTCTTCATCGCGGTAGATGCCGCCCGCATCCATCGAGCTGAGGCAAAGGGCTTGTTTGCACCGGTCGATTCGGAAGTCATTGAGTCACGCGTGCCAGCGAACCGTCGTCACCCGGACGGCATGTGGATCGGCATCACCGAGCGCGTCCGCGTGATCGTCGCGTCCAAGGACCGCGTCGAGGATGGCGAGGTCGAGACCTACGAAGACCTCATCAAGCCCGAACTGCGTGACCGCGTGCTGATCCGCAGCTCGTCAAACGTCTACAACCAATCGCTCGTTGCCGGCATGATCGCTTCGATCGGCACATCGCAGACCGAAGCATGGTGCCGCGGCATCGCTGCCAACCTCGCGCGCACGCCACAGGGAGGCGACACCGATCAGATCAGGGCTGTCGCGGCCGGCGAGGGCGACGTTGCCGTCGTCAACCACTACTACCTCGCACGACTGATCGATGGCGACGCTGCCAATCGTGCCGTGGCTGAGAAGGTCGAGATCATCTTCCCCAACCAAGACGATCGCGGTGTGCACGTCAACATCTGCGGCGGCGGTGTGCTCAAGCACGCTCCGAACCGCGACAACGCGATCCGCTTCCTCGAGTTCCTCGTGAGCGACGAGGCCCAGGCAAACTTCGCGGCGGACAACTACGAATACCCCGTTGTTGAAGGCGTCGAACTGCACCCGATCCTTGCAGGCTTCGGCGAGTTCAAGGCTGACGAGCTGAACGTCGCGGACCTCGGTGAGAACAACCGCGAGGCGGTGCAGCTGATGGATCGCATCGATTGGCGTTGATGGCTTGATCGGTCGCGAAGATCGTCTCTGGTGGATCGCGGCTGCCGGCATCGCGTCGCTCGTGGTCGTGCCGATCGGTGCGCTCGTCGTCATGGCTTTGCAGCCCGATGACGGGGTATCGGGCCATATCTTGGCGACACAGGGCCCCCGCTACACCGCCAACACGCTGCTGTTGGTCGCGCTCGCAGTGGCGGTCGCTGCCTCTCTCGGCGTGATCCCGGCGTGGCTGTGTACGACGTGCCGATTCCCGGGCCGGGTTGTCATTCCGGCTGCGATGCTGCTGCCCTTGGCTGTGCCGCCGTACCTGTCTGCGTATGCCTTCGCCGATGCGCTCAGCCCGGAGGGCACGCTGCGTGCAACGCTCGGCAACCTGCCGGCCATCGACGTGCGCACGATCTGGACCGCGGGCTTTGTCCTCGGCGTGTCATTGTGTCCGTACGTCTTCACCTGTGCGAGGCGGGCGTTCATCGCGCAGGCACCGCACACGCTCGCGGTGGCGCGCACGCTGGGCGTGTCGCCGCTTGCCGGCTTCTTCCGCGTTGCTCTTCCGGCAGCGTGGCCGGCTATCGCCTTTGGCATCGCGCTCGTCGCGATGGAAGCCGTCGCTGACTTCGGCGTGTGCGACTATCTCGCCGTCGACACACTGACCACCGGCGTCTATCGAGCGTGGTACGCACAAGACTCGACGCCCGGCGCCGCACGCCTCGCGGTGCTGCTCATCGCGCTCATCTCCGCGGGCGGCATTGTGTTCTGCATGTTTCTCACGCGCGATGCCAATGCCCGCGGCTCAACCCTCAAGGTCGAGCCAATCGCGTTGCCGAAGGCACTGGCTTGTGTCTGCACAGTTGTCTGTTCGCTACCGATCGTGCTTGGCTTTGTGCTGCCTAGCGGACTGTTCGTCGTGCTCAGTCTGCAGTCCGATTGGGCGACCGGCTTTGAGCGTTCGGTCAGCATCGCGGGCCACACGCTGATGGTCGCTGCGATTGCTGCGGGCATCGGCGCCTGCCTCGCGAGCATCACCGAGTTCGTCCGCTTGCTCCGCCCGCCGCTCGCCGTCCGCTGGGCAACAGCCGTCGTGCCGCTCGGCTATGCGATCCCGGGCCCCGTCATCGCCATCGGCATGCTCACCTCGCTGCTGTGGCTCGATCGTCGGCTGAACGGCGTCACCGCCTCGCTCACCGACGACGCATGGAAGCCCGGACTGGTGCTGTCCGGCTCGCTTGTCGCGATTGTGCTCGGTTGCCAGACGCGCTTTCTTGGCGTGGCGATCGCGCCGGTTCGTGCCTCGTTCCGTCAGCTTTCGCCGCGAATGCTCGAAGCGTCGCGATCGCTCGGCACACGGCCGATCACAGCATTCGGCAAGATCTATGTCCCGGCGGCGATCGGTGGCATGGCGGCCGCCTTTGTGCTCACCGCGGCCGACGTCGCCAAAGAACTGCCGATGATGCTCGTGCTTCGGCCCTTCGACTTCGACACGCTGGCTGTCCGCGCGTATCAACTCGCCAAGGATGAACGCCTGACCGAGGCGGCCATCCCCGGCCTCGGTCTCATGCTGCTCGGGCTCGTTCCTGTCTCGCTTCTTGTTCTTTTCGAACGCCAACCGATCGCGACCGACGCGTCAAACGACGCTGAGCAATAATGACGACGAACGTCGCAATGCCCCACGATGCAACCAACGACACGCAAGACGGACTCGATGCCGTCGGAGGCCTTGTCCTAACAAACGTCTCCGCGTCATACGGCAAACGTACGTTGTTCGATCGCGTCTCGCTCCGCATCGCCCCGGGCGAGGTGCACCTGCTGCGAGGCCGCTCGGGCATCGGCAAATCAACACTGCTCCGCATTATCGTCGGCCTTGCAACGCAACGGGTCGGCACGCTTGCGCTCGACGGGCGCGAACTCGCATCGGACGGCAAGACGACGCCGCCTGAGCGACGCGGCGTAGCGCTGGTGTTTCAGGATGCCCAGCTCTTCCCGCATATGTCGGTCATCCGCAACGTAGCCTTCGCGTGCAAAGAGCGAGGTATCGACCGCCGACGAACGGTCGACGCCCTGATCGAATCGCTCGGGCTTGAGCATCGCCGCAAGGCCAAGCCTGCCGAGCTCAGCGGCGGCGAGCAGCAACGCGTCGCGGTCGCCCGAGCCCTCGCGAGCCGGCCCAGGGCGCTGCTGCTCGATGAGCCATTTGCCAATCTCGATGCCGAATCAGCGGTACTTGTCGGCGAAGCGGTCTCCACTCACGCCAGGCGTGCCAACGCACCCGTGCTGGCGGTCTGCCACGACAGCTATCCCGATTGCCTGGGAGTCTCGCAGACGTGGATCATGGAAGGCGGCTCCCTCTCGTGCGACAACGCCAAAGACATTGCCAGGCCGATTGGCTGAGTAGCTGGCGAGTTCGCAGGTCAGTCTTGCTGCTTGAGCGCACACACTTGAGTAGGCTCGTAGCGCAGCGTTACTCCGGCGCGTGTGCATCGCAAGACGCGGACCTATCGGGATTGCCACAGGCGTGAAGTTCAACACCGTTCAAGTGCTAGTCTTTCTGCGAGAGCGTCGGACGCGGCGGAACATCCGCTCGCTCCTGAAGTTCGTCGGCGTGCTCGCAGCGCTCATCGTCACATACAGCGTCGTGTTTCACTTCATCATGGAGTACGAGGGACAACGGCACAGCTGGATGACCGGCTTGTACTGGACGCTCACCGTGATGTCGACCCTCGGCTTCGGCGACATCACCTTCGAGAGCGATCTCGGCAGGGCGTTCTCGATCTTCGTGCTCGCGACCGGCGTCGTCTTTCTCCTCATACTGCTGCCGTTCACGTTCATCCAGTTCTTCTACGCGCCGTGGGTTGCCGCTCAAGAGGCTGCCCGCACACCTCGATCGGTCCCGGAAGACACAGAAAATCACGTGATCCTCACGCAGTACAACGCGGTCAGCAAAGCACTCATCCGCATGCTGCAGCAGTTCGACTACCGCTACGTCGTTGTCGTCGGCGACTTCGACGACGCGACCCGCCTGCACGACATGGGCCTGCCGGTCATGTTCGCAGCCCTCGATGAACCCGAGACGTACCGGCTCGCGCGCGTCAATTCCGCTGCCCTCATCGCAACGACCGACGACGACGTAACCAACACCAACGTCGCGTTCATGGTGCGTCAGGTGTCCAAGACGGTGCCGGTCGTCGCGACGGCAAACGACCAGATCGCGACCGAAATCCTCGATCATGCCGGGGCAACGCAGGTGTTTCGTCTCGGCGAGATGATGGGTCGAGCGCTCGCCCGCTGCATGGTGGGCGGCGATGCGGTGACGCATGTTGTCGGCAGCGTCGATGAACTCTTGCTCGCCGAGGCGAACGCCCATCGCACACCCCTCGTCGGCCGAACACTGCGCGACAGCGGCATCCGCGACCTCGGCGTCTACGTCATCGGCCTTTGGGAACGCGGTGAGTTCAAGCACGCCACGCCCGACACCGTCGTCGGTGAGCACACCATCCTCATGCTCGCCGGCTCGGCGGAGCAACTGCTGAACTACGACGAAGAGTTTGTGATCTACAACGTGTCGGTCAATCCGGTCGTCATCATCGGGGCCGGTCGAGTCGGGTCGGCCGCTGCGAGGATGCTGACCAAACGCGGCGTGCGTTGCCGCATCGTCGACCTCGACAAGGGCAACATCCTCGATCCCGAGTCGGACGTCGTCGGCGACGCTCGCGATCCCGCGGTGCTCAAAGAGGCCGGACTATTCGACGCCCCGGCCGTGCTCGTGACGACCGCTGACGACAGCCTCAACATCTATCTCACGATCTATTGCCGCAAGGTTCGGCCCGACATCCAGATCATCAGCCGATCCACGCTTGAGCAAAACACCGAGACGCTGCACCGCGCCGGGGCTGACTTCGTGCACTCGTACGCATCGATGGGCGCAACCAGCATCTTCAACCAGATCCACGGCGAGCGTGTCGTGACGATCACCGAAGGCCTCGAGATCTTCACCCACGCAGCCCCGGCATCACTCGACGGCAAGACGCTCATCGAGTGCGGCGTGCGCGAGAAGACCGGCTGTTCTATCGTCGCACTCAGGCAGGCCGATGGCACGCTCGCGACGAATCCGCCAGCGGAAACGGTGTTGAAGCAAGGTCAGGAGATGGTCCTCGCGGGCAGCAAAGAAGCTGAGTCCGCATTCCTCAAAGCCTACGACGACTGAACGTCGGTCCCGCGTGACCGACTGCCGCGAAGTATCTCACGCCTCGGCCTCCGCGATGACGTCGGGCCGCGCTCAATACTCCGTCACGATCTCAGCGAGATCCGGCCGGGCCCGGTCGCCCCGCTCTTCGGCCGGCACGCCAATGTGGATGAACCCCGCGAGCTGTTCGCGCTCAGCCAATCCCAGGTGCCTCAGCACGGCCTCGTCGTACGAGTACCACTCCGTCAGCCAGTTGCCACCAAAGCCGAGCGCCCTCGCCGCGTGCAGCAGGTTCAGACACACCGCCCCAACCGTCAGCTGCTGCTCCCACTGCGGAATCTTCGGATGCTCGCGCGGGCTGAACACCACCGCTACGACCAGCGGCGCAAGGGCCAGCCGCCCCTCCATCGCCTTACACCGCTCCTCGCTCGCGTCCGGGTTGGCCTCAGCAAAGCGATCGCTGATGACTCTGCTGATCTCATGCCGACGATCGCCGCGGAACATGATGAACCGCCACGGCACAAGCTTGCCGTGATCCGGCACACGCGAAGCAACGGTCAGCATCTCGCGAACGTCATCAGCACTCGGCGCCGGACCATTGAGTTGCGTCAGCTGCGGCGACCGACGCGTCTTCAGATACGCAAGCGTCGCTGATCGGTTCACGACGGTTTCGCTCGAGTGACTCGTATCCGG
>JBCCQU010000124.1:0-6800 GCA_039208875.1 Planctomycetota bacterium | reverse complement strand
CGTCGATGCTGGAGCGAAGTTGCTCGGAGGCTTGCCAGATCCACTCGGCTTCGACGTTGCCGCCGTAGGGCAGTTGTTGCGTGACGCGGAGGGAGTTGACGAGGCTGACAGCGTTCTCGAATCGGCCGTTGTCGCCGACGGATGTGAAGCCGAAGCTGGTGTCGTTGAAGAGCCGCGGGCTGAACAGGTGGCGTTGCACGAGCACAGCGATGGCTGCGAGCAGGTACGACTCTTCGGCGGTGCGGTAATCGCGGGCTGAGGTTTGGGCGAGTGAGAAGGCGTCTTCGAGCGTGACGGTCTGGACATCGGTCGCGCCGAGGCCGACGGCTGCGGCTCCGTAGCTCTGCAGGCGGCGAGTGACGCGCTCCGTCGTCGCCTCGGTATCGAATCGGCCTTCTTCGTCGAGGATGCGTTGCTGAGGCGTGTAACTCAGTTCGGACGCAGCGGGGTTGGTGGTGCCCGGGCTTTCGACGAGGCTGCTGGCGGTCTCGTCGCGGGTTGGTGTGCGGAGGTCTCGCGGGATGGGTGGCCGAGCGCCGCCGTCGATCTGACGGGTGCGATACTCGGCGAGTTGGGCGACCTGCCGATCGATGCGAGCGAGCGGATCGGAGCATCCGGTTGCTGCGATCACGAGGGCGGCAGCGGCTGCGATGCTTCGGAGTCGGCGGCTGGATGCGTTTGCAGTGTGGGCGTTTCGCGGCGTCGGGTTTGATCGGCTTTGTGCTTTGCGGGCCATTCTGGCTCCGTTTGCTGAGGTTGCAGCGGGCTGTTGCGTTGCCGAAACGACGGACGACCCCTATTGTTGCGTCTTTGCGTTGCCGGGTCGCCCCGAGCATATTTCATCGTGGTTTGATCGGTAGGCGTGCGGGAAGCACGGTCGGCTGATCACCCCACCCGCGGGCGACCGGCCCCTGGAGCACGCATGCCAACCGTCACATACGACGCGCAGAGCCTTTCGATCGATAGCAAGCGGATTTGGATCGTCGGTGGGGCGATCCACTATGCGCGAGTGCCACGCGAGCTCTGGGCCGATCGGATTCGTGCCGCCAAGATCGCCGGGTTGAACACGATCGAGACGCCGGTGGTTTGGAGTCGGCACGAGCCTCGGCCGGGTCAGTTCGATTTCAAGGGCGACAACGATCTCCGGTACTTCGTGGAATTGATCGGCGAGGCGGGGCTTTTGTGCGTGCTTCGGCCCGGGCCGTTTGTGGGTTCGGGATACGACTTCGGCGGGCTGCCGTCGTGGATTCGCCATGTGGATGGCGTGTCGCTGCGGTCTGCGAATCAGCCGTTCCTCGAGGCATCCGGGCGGTACCTCGGCGCGGTGGCCGAGCAGATCAAAGACCTGCAGGCAACGAGCCCGCGAGGTGGGCCGATCGTGCTGGTGCAGAACGAGCACCAGTGGACGTGCGGCGATCGCGACGCAGCGCAGGGATATCTCGGTGAGCTGAGCCGATACCTGCGGGAGTCGGGCATCACGGTGCCCAACATGAACGCGAACAACCTGTGGGAATCGGTCGAGGGCGAGATCGAGGCGTGGGCCGGTCGCGACGAGATGCTGGCGACGGTTCGGCAGCTTGGCTACGTGAATCCGAAGTCGCCGCGGATCGTGGCCGATCTTCGCGCGGGCCACGCCGACGCGTGGGGTTATCCGTCCGGCACCGAGAGCGGCGCCGTGCTGACGCCGCGGCAACTCACGCGGACGCTGGCGGAGGTGCTGGCCGGCGCGGGCCAGTTCATCGTCAATCCGTTCCACGGCGGGACGAACTTTGCTGCGGCTGCCGGTCGCTCGCCGCAGGAAGAAGCAGCGTTCCTGACCGCGTCGAACGATCAGGGAGCGCCGCTCTCGGAAGCGGGCGATGCTGGTACGAGCTTCACAGCATTGCGGGCTGTCGCGACGTTTGCCTCGACATTTGCTCGGGTGTTCTCATCGCTCGATGCCGACGATCGGCAGATCGGTCTCGATCCCGCGGGCGGCTCGACGAGCGTCGTGCATGTGCGTGGCACGCAGGGCGGCGTGGCGTTCGTGTTCGCACCGGAGGCTGACGGTAAGCGGAAGACAGCCGAGCCGTACGGCCTGCTGCTCGCGGACGGTTCTCGCTTGGAGGTGCCGGTCGGGTTGTTCGGCGTGGCGTGGTGCCTGATCGGTTCGCACCTCGTCGGCCGATCGTTCCTGGATTACTGCGGGCTGAGCGTTGTCGGTCTTGCCGGCCGGGCGATGCTGTGCTTCGGTCCGGAGGGCAGCGTGGCGTCGGTCTCGATCAACGGCTCGCCGATCGATGTCGAGGTGCCGAAGTCGAAGGCCAAGACGCCGTCGGTCATCGAGCACGAGGGCGTGATTCTCGTCGTGTGCAACGAAGCACAACTCGAGACAACCTTCCTCGGTGAGGATGCCGTGTTTTTCCATGTGCTCGGCCTGACCGAGGACGGCCTCGCGATTCCGGCGACTACAAAGAAGCCGATGAAGGTCGGGCAGGATGCAGCCGTGGTTGCGGCCGATGCTGCACCTCGCACGCCCGCAGCCAAGGCAACACTCGACAACTGGGAGATGGCGTCGACTGAGGACTACACCAGCGGCAGCAGCCCGCGATATGCAGCCATTGGTGGGCCGGCCGACCTGACATCGCTCGGTGCGCCGTACGACTACGGCTGGTACCGGCTCACGATGAAGTCGTCGGCTGCGAAGAAATCGAAGTACGCGATTCCGGAAGGCGCCGATCGGCTGCACTTGTTCGTTGATGGTGAGGCGACGGAACTGATTGGCGAAGCACCCGGGGCTGTGCTCGATGGCGTGTTGTCGCTCGGCAAGGGTGAGCAGCAGGTCGTTGTGCTCGCAGACAACATGGGCCGGTTCGCAACGGGTTCGCGGATCGGTGAGGCCAAGGGGCTCGCCGGCCATCTGTGGGAGGTCGCGCCCTTCAAGGCCGGGCGCAGCAAGACGGTCGACGGCGATCCGGTCGAGTTGCTGAGCTTCCGCAAGCCGATGTGGGAGGCCCGCCCCGGCGACGCGACGCATCCGCAGCGGCTGACATGGTCGTTCGTGCACCGCAAGAAGTCGCCGATCATCGTGCGGTTTGGTCCGTTCGTTGGCCGGGCGCTGGTGATTCTGAACGACGAGCCGATCCACGAGCTGGACCGAGGCGGTCGCGATCGGCTGGTGCTGGATCAGGAGACGCTGAATCGCGGCAACAACACGCTGCAGATCGCGGTGTCGGCGGAGGTGTGCCTTGAAGAGGAAGTCGGTGGCGTGCTGTCGGAGATCGCAGCGGGCATCGAGTTCCTGGAAGGCGTGAACTGCCTGACGGAGAAGGCCGGCTGGGCGTTCGCCAAGTGGGAGCCGCCAGCCCCGACCGCGTACGAGCCGGTTGCGAAGTCGGCGCTCGGCTCGCGGAGTGGTCCGGCGTGGTGGCGTTGCCGATTCGCGACGCCCGAGACGACGCGGCCGATGTATGTCGAACTTAGCGGCATGACCAAGGGCCGGCTGTATGTGAACGGCAACGACGCGGGGCGTTATTTCGTCGCGACCGCGGATGGCACGGAAGTCCCGCCGCAGACGCGGTGGTATGTGCCTTCGACATGGCTCAGCACCGAGCGCGAGAACGAGCTTGTGCTGTTCGATGAGCACGGCGGCAACCCGGGCAAAATCAAGCTGGCATATGGCGAGCCGCCGGTCGGCACGGCGTGATTTTGCGATGAGCGACGGCGTTTCCGATTCCAAACCCGGCCACAGCTGGCAGCGAGCTGCTGCGTTCGCAGCGATCAAGCACGCGGGCCAGACGCGGAAGGACAACCGCACGCCGTATGTGAGCCATGTGTTTCGCGTGGCGCTCACGGTGCGCGAGGTGTTCGGCTGCGAGGATGCGCACGCAATGACCGCGGCGTTGCTGCACGACACGATCGAGGACACAGATACCGACTACGACGATGTCTCGACGCGGTTTGGCCGCGAGGTGGCTGAGCTTGTCGTGGCCGTCACCAAGAACATGATGCTGCCGGACGCCGAGCGCGAGGCGGACTACGACGCTCGGCTCGCGGCTGCGGACTGGCGGGCGAGGCTCATCAAGCTGGCCGATGTCTACGACAATCTGACCGACATGGCCGGGCTAAGCAAGGCAGCCCAGGGGCGGACGATTGATCGGAGCTATCGGGCGCTGTCACTTGCAGCGGCCGATGCCTCGGATCATCCCGAGATGCGGGCGGGCATCGAGCATGTTGAGCGGTTGCTGCGTGCGCTCGGACACGAACGCGAGTAGTGCCGACCGCGTCGGGACACCCTACTCGGGATCGACATCGATGATGATGCGCGGCTCGATGATCGGCTGAAGATCCTGCTGAATGCGGATCTGCGTCCGCTGCAGCACAAACTCGTCGAGCATCGCGAGGCGCTCGGCAGCGATGCGGTCGCCTCGGCGGACGCGTGCTTCGAGTGCGAGGATCTCTTGCTCGAGCTGGATGCGCGAGGCTGCATCCATGCCGCCGAGTCGGCGGAGTCGATCGATGCGAGTCGAAGATGTCAGCCCGGCCTGCATCGCGGAGTCTGCCGACCACGGACGGATCGAGCCCCCGGCGACAAGCGTCATCTTCGCAGCCGTGTCGCGATCGGCCGAGTTGTTCTGGAAGACTCTGAACGCCTCGGCTTGCTGGGCGACGAAGATCTCGGTCGGCTCGAGCGCAGCCGCGGCGTTCATCGTGTCGTCGTCTCCGGTGACACGCTGCAGTCGCGCATTCCACGCGCCGCGGAGCAGCACCGGATCACCCGGAACGATGCCCGCACCGGCATTGAGATCGGCGAAGCGGCCGAGGCGAACGTCGACATCGATGGTTTCGTTGTCACGTTGAACGCTGAGCCGCATGATGTCGCCGGGATCGCGGGAGATGATCGCGTGCTGCAGCGAGATGCGTGTGGGCGTAGGTGTCTCGTCGGCTGCAACGATGATGTCGCCCGCGCGGAGCTTGGTCTGTGCATCGAACGGCCGCAGCGGCGTGGCGACGGTCGATTCGATGATGACGCCGCCGCCGGGCGCTTCGCTCGGGCCGACGGTGGGGAAGCTGACGCCGAGGCCGGCACGCTCGGTTGATGCGAAGCGCTGCCATGCGACTTGTTCGAGCCGCGCGCGCTGCTCGATCGTGAGCTGTTCTTCTTCCAGGCACTGCTCGAGATCCTGCAGCGTGTGAAAGAACTCGGCCCGCAGCGTGGCCTCGGCTCGCTCGCGCGTCTCGAAATTCGGCGAACCGAGATCTGCAACAAGCTCGGCGAGGCGATCGTCGGACGATGCTGGTGGCGGTGCCGCCGCTTCAACCACGCGTTCGAGGGCTGGCTGAAGCTCGATCTGGATACGAGGCTGTGCGTGGGTGGTCGCACTGGCTGCGCACACGGCGAGAAGAAATGCTGATGCGCACAATTGCGTGTTTGGAGCGTGCTTGCTCGATCGCATAGGCAGCCACCCTTCCGTGCTGTGCACGATTCCGGCATCCGATGGTACCGCGTCCATCGCTCGCGGATTCGATCGGCCCGCATCAACGGATGATCGAGCCGATGCCCTCGGCGGCTCGCTCAATGGCCTCAGCCCGGCGATCGATTGATGCCAGAAGCGTCCGCTGAGTGCTGCTGTTTCCGGCCTGACGGGCTGCGAGCGAGGGTACTTCGGCGATGAGTGCCTCGACCATCAGCCACGGCAGCGCGTTGCGCTCAGCGCGGTGGAGGGGCTTCCGGTTTTCCGCAGCGGTTTGGTCGTAAGCCGTGAGAAATGCGGTCAGGCGATCGAGCGCTCGCGTCGGGTCAGCATCGATTTCGCCCATGAAATGCAGGGCTCCTGAGGCGATGTCCTCAGTTCTTGGGCCGATGCGTGCCTGGTCGAAGTCGAAGATAGCCGTGATGCTGCCAGCGGAATCCACCAAGATGTTCCCGGGGTGCCAATCGCCGTGCAGCGGGCAGATGTTTTTTGCCGGCGCCGTCGCGGCCCGCTTCGCAGCTCGGATGTACCGCTCGGTCAGAGTGAGCACCTCGGCTCGAGTGTCGGGCATCGCGGCTGCGAGCGAGCGGAGGGACGCCGGCACGGTGGGGGCGTCGTGCCATGTCGTGACGCCGGGGCGGGTGACATCGACCGGCGATGGAACGTCGTGCAGCAGAGCGAGCACGCGGCCGGCTTCGGCTGCGGCTTCGGGCGTGTCGCTTGGGCGCAGGCCGTGTGCCATGGGCTGCACTTCGAGCGCGATGTCCAGTTCGAGAATCGTGACCGCTTCGCCGGAGAATTCGCGGAGCGGCCGGACGGCTGGCACGCCGAACTCGCGGAGTTCGGAGAGCCATGCGTTGCGGTTCGATGCCATGATCCGCTCGCGAGGCGGGTCTCGCGTCTCGCGTCGTTTGACGATGAAGCGGCCTTCGTCTGTTTGCAGCGCCGCGTGCGCACGCTGCGGACGGTCGGAAGCGAGAGGGCGTATGTGTTCGATCTCGCCGATCGGATAGCGAGAAGCAACGACAGCAAGCTCAGCCGGATCGATCGCCATGCGATGTGATGATTGCCGAGTCGGCGGCACCGCGCGGCTACTCGACGTTCTGCACCTGCTCTTTGATGCGGTCGATCAGGCCCTTCACCTCGACGATGCGCTTGGAGATGGTGCTGTCGGGGCTTTTGCTCGCGATGGTGTTGGCTTCGCGGAGCATCTCTTGGGCGAGGAAGTCGAGCGTTCGGCCGACGGGTCGATCCTCGGGGCCGTCGATCAGTTCGCTGAACTGATCGATGTGCGCGGTCAGTCGGCTGGTTTCTTCGGCGATGTCCGTCTTCTCGGCGTACACCGCG
>JBCCQU010000123.1:0-6816 GCA_039208875.1 Planctomycetota bacterium | reverse complement strand
GTTGTTGGTGGCGTCGTTGCCGGCTGCCGCGACGAACGCCGCGCCGGTCGCGATGAATCTTTCGATCGCGTCTTGCTCGGCTTGGAAGCCGTCGGGGAAGTTGTCGAGGAAGAAGGCGGGTTGGAAGGCGCCGTAGCTATTGTTGCTCGCGACGACGTTGATGCCGCGGTTGACGATGAGGTCGGTCAGATAATCGTGCGAGCCGACGATGGCGCTGGCGACGAGCGAGCCGGTGTTATCAGCGATCTTGAGCGGCAGGATGGAGACATCCCAGTTAACGCCGGCGATACCGATGCCGTTGTTGCCCGTGGCGCCGAGCGTGCCCGCGACGGCGGTGCCGTGGCCCTCGACGTCGTCGGGGTTGTTGTCGAGTTCGCCGAAGTCGAAGCCGTTGACGTCGTCGACGAAGCCGTTGCCGTCGTCATCGATGCCGTTGCCCGGGATCTCGCCCGGGTTGACCCAGATGTTCTGGATGAGGTCTGGGTGGTCCATGTCGACGCCGGTATCGATGACCGCGATGACGACGTCGGAGCTGCCGACGGTGGTGTCCCAGATATCGACGATGCCGATGTCTGCACCCGCGGTGCCCGGCACGCCGTTGATGAGTTGGCCGACGTTATCGAGGTAGTACTGGTTTGCGAAGAAGGGGTCGTTGGGGATCGACGCGGTCTGGTGCGCGGTGAAGTCCGGCTCGAAGTAGCGGAGCCCCTCGATGAGAGCCGGCGCGTTCCAGGCAACCGTCTCGGGGATGTTAGCGTCGGTGTTGAGCACGGCGTAGCGGCCCGATGCGCCGACGGCCCGGGTGCTGGTCGCGTCGATACCCAGCAAGCTGGCGACCTCGGCAGCCTTGTCGGCCGCGCCTTGCAGGCCGAGCGCGTCATCAAAGGTGAGCAGCCACTGGCCTTGGATCGCGGAAACCCGCCCGCCGCCCCAGAGCACTGTGTCAGACTCGATCGCAGCAGCCGGTCCCTGCGCGACAGCGTCGGTCGCGAAGAGTTCGGTCGCAGCAAACGCCGTGAGCAGCTTTCGCTCTTCGAGCTGCTGGATAGTCGGTGCGGTGTTGCCGGAGCGAGGGCCGCGGCGGTTGAGCGTGTTCATCCGGTCCGAACGCGTCATTGAAAGCACTCCACTTCTCGCTCTGCGATCGATCGCTCTGTGACCACGGCCGGCGCGTGCTCGGCCATGGACGTTGTTGCTCTGGCCCTTGTGCGTTCCGGCGGTTGCCGGCTTGGCGGGGCGCTTGGTCGCGGCACCGATTTTCGAGCCGAAGGCGGGGCCGGCTCATGGTTGCCGATTGCTGGTTGCCGTTTGCCGAGCCGTGTTGTCGACACAGTCCGACGGCTGTCGTCGCCCATGCGGCGACTCGTTCACGTCCGCGTCCAATATAACTCGGTCGGCGGCGGCCCGCGCCTGAAGCCGATCTGGCGTGTCACGAAGGGCGGGCTCTGTCGCGCGAAGCTCGGGCCCACGCCGCGAGCAGGGCGGTTTCCTCGGGTCCGCCGACGAGACCCAGCGAGGCTGCCAAAGAAGCCGGGCGGGCGTCGCCCACGCCGTCGATTTCCCCGAGCCAGGCCTTGGTTGCAGCCAGACCGTGCCTCGGCCGCGAGGCGAGCAAACGGGCGGTTTCCCGGGCGGCAGCGGCAGGGTCATCCACGATGCGATGGATCAGGCCGCGTCGCTCGGCTTCGGCAGCGTCGATGAGGTCGATATTCAGCAGCCGCTCCCGAGCCGGGCCGTGGCCGACGGCGGAGGCGAGAAACGGCGCCGACACGGCCGGCGAGACACCAATGGCAAGCACCGGGTAGCCGAAGCGGGTGCCGGGAGCTGCGATGACGGTATCGGCGATGCCGAGCAGCGCACAGCCGCCCGCGATGGCTGCGCCGTGGACCGCGGCCACAACCGGAACTGCTGCGGCTCGCCAGGCTGCGGTTGCGTTTGCCAGCCCTGTGAGCAGATCGCGCATCACCGAGCTGTCCTCAGCCTCGTGGCAGGCGTGCAAATCGAAGCCCGCGCAGAACACGCGGCCCTCGCCACGCACGACGACGCAGCGGGCGGAACCTGTGAGCCTATCGGCTGCGCGCACAAGCTCGGTCAGCATCTCGGGCAGCAGCGCGTTGCGTTTGTCCGGGCGATCGAGCACGATCTCAACAATGCCATCGGCCTCGGGCTCGATGCGGATCACGACGCGGCCTCGTCTGCAGCGGCCTGCATGCGCGCGGCTTGCACGATGCGCTCAGCAAATGCCGACGCCGATGCGAGCTTCGAGCGATCGATGCCGGGAGCAAAGCCAGCAGCTTCGAGCGTCGCGATGAGTGTCTCGGTGCTGATATTGCCTGGGGCGCGTTGCGTCGGTGTCGACGCGAACGGGCAGCCGCCGAGCCCGGCAGCCGAGCTATCGAACGAGCGGACGCCGCAATCGAGCGCGGCTTCGATGCAGGACGCCGCGCGGCCAAAGGTGTCGTGCAAATGCAGCGTGAGCGATGGATCACCGGTGGCGGTTTCGCTCCGCCCGTCGAGGGCGTCGATCGCTGCTTCGATGGCTGCAGCGATGGTGTCGGGCGTGCCGTGGCCGATGGTGTCGCCGAGATCGATCTCGTCGATGCCTATCGCCAGAAGCTGTGCGCAAACGTCGTGCACTGCTGACGGCGCGATCGGGCCTTCAAACGGGCAAGCCACAGCACACGAGACGTAGCCACGGGTGGCGAGGTTGTGCGCGCGGGCCTTAGCGATGACGGGGCGGAAGCGTTCGATGGTTTCCGCGATGGTGGCATTGGTATTGCGATGGCTGAAGGTCTCGCTGGCTGCGGTGAAGACGCTGACCTTGCCGATGAGCGGCCGGTCGCCGCCGGCGTCTTTGTTGACCTTCAGCAGTGACTGCATGCCACGTTCGTTGGGCACGAGGGCTGAGAGCATGACGCCATCGCGTGGCTCGTCCGCGATCGCAGCAAAGACCTTAGCTGCGTCACCGAGCTGCGGTATCCACTTCGGGCTCACAAAGCTGGACACCTCGACCTCGGCGGCACCGATCGACATGAGGCGACGGACCAGCTCGGCTTTGTCAGCTGTCGCGATGACCCCGGGCTCGTTCTGCAGCCCGTCACGCGGCGCGACCTCGGTGATGCGGATAGCTTCGTTCATGCGGTGTTCATCTGACGGATGCGAACTTGCGGATTCATGTGGAACAAGATCGTACCGCCGGGTGTAGCGTTTGCGTCATTGATGAAGATATCTGCCGACTCGAGGCACTTTCGAAGGGAAACCATAATGCTGTCACGGACTGTTGTTGGGCCGGGTTTCGCGTTGGCCGGTTGCGTGGCCTTGCTTGCCGGCGGGCTCGCGGGTGGCTGTGCTGCGAGCGGTTCGTCTGCTGCAGCGGCATCGGGCGCTGCTGAGATGTCCACGCTGCAATCGGCGGCGGGTGATGCTGAGGTCGTGGTTGTCGCGATGCATGCCGACTGGTGCGGCGCTTGCCAAAGGCTCGGCCCTAAGATCGAGCAGGCTGCGGCGGGTCTGAGCGGTCAGCCCGTGCAGTTCGTCAAAGCTGACCTCACGAATCGTGATGACCCGGCGGCAGAGGCGACGCTCTCCGAATGGGGTCTTGGTCGGCTGTACGACGACAACCGCGGCAGGACCGGGCTTGCATACGTCGTCGATGCCGACACGGGCGAGGTGCTGGACACGATCACCGCCGGGCAGACGCCCGAACAGATTTCGGCGGATGTAACGCGGGCCATCGCGTCGGCAGGCTGAGGCTCGCGACCGTCACTCACGCGGTGTCGTGGTCGGCTCGGCCTCGTTCGCGACATTTTCTTCGCCGGCTACATCGATCTCTTCCTCGCTCTCGTCGCCGGAGACCTTGAGGAACGGGATCGTGCTATCGATGTTGCGGATGGTCTTGCGGAGGCTGGCGAGGTGATCGTCGATCGCGACGAGTGATTCCTCGACGCGGTCAAGATCGCCATCGACGTTGGTGAGCGAGGCGTCGATGGTGTCGAGCCGAGCTTCGAGCGTCGCCAGCTTGGCATCGATCGATGGCAGCGACTCGAGATTGGCCAAGAACTGCTCGTTGGCTTCGAGCTGCTGCTGCACGCCGGCCATGTTCTGGTTGACCGCGATCAGCTCGTCGCGGATGTCGCGAACCTCGCAACCGGGCAGCGACGCCCCGGCAATGGCAGCGATGGTCAGGGTTGTGGCTAGTTTCGTCATCTGTCTTGCTCCTATGTCTGCAGCACGCCGGTCTTGAACTCGCGTGAGAGGTCCCAGCCTTGCATCGCGGCGTCCAAGCCGGCGATCAGTTCCTCGCGGGTGCGGTGCGGCTCGATGATGCGGTCGACCCAGCCGCGACTGGCCGCGTGGCGGATGTCTTGCTGCTCGTCGTAACTGGCGCGCACAGCTGCGAGGATCTGGTCGCGCGTCTCGGGGTCGATCTCCTCGCCTTTGCGTTCGCGGCTGCGCTGCTCGATCATCGCCAGCACGCCCGAAGCCTGGGCTGCACCCATCACGGCACACTTGGAGCCGGGCCAAGCGAACGACAGGAACGGCTCGAACGCCCGGCCGCACATCGCGTAGTTGCCGGCGCCGTAGCTGCTGCCGGTGATGACGACGAGCTTGGGCACGACGCAGTTGCTCATCGCGTTGACCATCTTGGCCCCGGCCCGGATGATGCCGGCCTGTTCGCTGTCGCGGCCGACCATGAAGCCGGTGGTGTCGTGGAAGAACACGATGGGCAGCTTGCGCTGGTTGCAGTCCATGATGAAGCGGGCAGCTTTGTCAGCCGACTCGTCGTAGATGACGCGTGGCATGGTGGCGCTGCTGGTGGGGCCGGCCTTGCCGCCGGGCTCGCGCTGCTGGCCGAGCTTGACCTGGTTGGCGACGATGCCGCATGCGTGGCCACCGATGCGGGCGTAGCCACAGACTATGGACGGGCCGTAGTCGGCTTTGTATTCGTCGAAGTCGGGGCCGAGTGACTCCAGGCCGTCGGCGTTGGGGGTGGTGCGACCATCGATTACGCAGGCGAGGATGTCGTTGACGTCGTACTGCTGGCCGGCCTCGTCGGTAAAGACGTCGTAGATCGCAGCGGGATCGGACGTCGGCGATACGGCGTCAGTCTTCGTGCCTTTGTGGCTTTGTGCCTCTGTGCCATCGCCGCGCTTTCCGACCAGCTCGCGGATGCGGGTGATGCAGGCTTCGTCGCTCGGTTCTTTGAAGTCGATGGTGCCGGAGATGGCAGCGTGCATCTCAGCCCCGCCGAGTTCTTCGTCGGTGACGTCCTGGCCGATCGCGGCTTTAACGAGTGCCGGCCCGGCGAGATAGAGCCCCGAGCCTTCGGTCATGAGCAGCGTGTCGCACAAGACCGGCAGATAGCCGCCGCCGGCCACGCAGAAGCCCATGATCGCGGCCAACTGCGGGATGCCCTCAGCCGAGAGCACGCTGTTGAGGTAAAAGATGCGGCCAAAGTCGTCGGTGTCGGGAAAGACATCCTCTTGCATGGGCAGGAAGACGCCGGCCGAGTCAACGAGGTAGATCAGCGGCAGGCGGGCCATGCGCGCGACGTGTTGCGCGCGGATGATCTTCTTGCACGTCATGGGGAAGAAGGCGCCGGCCTTGACGGTGGCGTCGTTGGCGATGATGACGTGGCGTTGGCCCTGCACCAGGCCGATGCCGGTGACGACGCCGGCTGCGGGGGCGCCGCCGTGCTCGCGATACATGCCGTAGGCCGACCACAGGGCAAGCTCTTGGAAATGGGTATCGGCGTCGATCAGCTTGTCAACGCGTTCGCGGGCGGTGAGGCGGTCCTTCGCGTGTTGGCGTTCGATAGCTTTGTGGCCGCCGCCCTCGCGGAGCGTGGCTTCGGTGGCAAGGAAGTCATCGGTGGTGGTGCGGAGGTTGGTCGCGGCTTTGGTGCTTGCGGGCATGCCCGATGGTAACGAGCTGCCGGTGGTAGCCTGCTTGCATGATGATGAACCTGCTCCCTCGATTCAGCGCTGTTGGGATCGTCTTCGTTGCCGCATTTGCGTCGCTGGCGCAAGACCGCTTCGTGCGGTATCCCGACACGCCGGCGGTGACATTTCACGAGATCGAAGTCGATGGCGAGACGATTCAATACGTCGCGACGGCTGGCACGATCACGATGGTGGACGGCGACAATCCCGAGGAAACAACCGCCGACCTTTTCTACATCGCGTACCGCAAGTACGACGCGGTGCAGTCGCAGCAACAACTCGATCGGCTGATCAAGCTCGAGCTCGACAAGGACCATCAAGATCGCACCGCAGCGATGAGCGAGGCCTTCGGCCGCGAGGCGTACCGCGAGCAGATTCCTGCGATGCTGTTGGCGGCGGGTGTAGCGGCGGGCGAGGTGCTCGAGCTGCCCGACGCGAGCGAGCGGCCGCTGACGTTCAGCTTCAACGGCGGTCCGGGATCGAGCTCGGTGTGGCTGCACCTGGGCTTGTTTGGGCCGAAGCGGATCGACTACGCCGACGCGGACGGCAACCCGGGCCCGCCGCCATACGCGGTGATCGAGAATGATTTGTCGTTGTTGTCGCATTCCGACTTCGTGTTCATCGATCCAGTGTCGACGGGTTTCAGCCGGGCCGAGATCGAAGCATCGCCCAAGCGCTTCCATGGCGTCGAGTCCGACATCGGCTCCGTCGGCGAGTTCATCCGGCGTTACATCTCCGATGAGCAGCGGTGGGGCAGCGCGAAGTTTGTCGCGGGCGAGAGCTACGGCACCACGCGGGCTGCCGGGCTTGCGGAGCATCTGCACAATCGCCACGGCATCAACCTCAACGGCGTGATGTTGATCTCGATGGTGAC
>JBCCQU010000122.1:0-6850 GCA_039208875.1 Planctomycetota bacterium | reverse complement strand
GATCGAGAGTGCGTAAGGCATCAGAAAGGAGCATCGGCCGGCGGGATTGCTTGCCGGAGCGGTTTCGACACCCGATCGGGGTCTCGGCCGTATACGTTGTTACGCAGACCGCGGACTCGGTATGGCCGGTTTGTTCGTGGCAGGCCGGACGGCTTCTCGGTCGTTCGGCTGAGCGAGGCCGGGTATCACAAGGCGTTATCGGGGTTGGCAACGGACGCCCCGCGTCGATGGGAGACAGCCAATGCAGACCGACAGACTTGGCAGGGGGCTGATGCGTGCGGTCGTGGCGATGCTCGCCGCGGTGGCGTTGCTTCCGAAGGCTGCTGCGGGCATGCAGGTCGAGCTGCCGGTGTATGCCAATGACTCTACACTGGCTCGTGACGGGCTGGCTGAGCTTGATGGGCTGGTAGCTGCGGACAACCTGGCTGAGGCGGCGCGGCGTTGCCAGCAGTTGCTGGATATTGAGCTCGATCGCGTTGTGGAAACAGCGGACGACGCCACGCTGCTGCGCTCGGTGCGGGCAGCGGTGCACGATCGCTTGCTGGCCGAGCCGCGGCTTCTCGATCGGTATCGGCTTGAGCAAGAGCCAGCCGCGATGCGCGACCTCGAAGCCGGACGGATCGAACTGGTCGAGCAGCACCGCATGCTGACCTCGGCTGGCTTTGAAGCAACGCTGCGAGTGGCGCAGCAGCATCTCGAGGCGGCACGCTTCGACACCGCGCTGCTGACGCTCCGCCAACTGGAACAGCACCCCGATCGCACCGCAGCCGGCGGACGCGACGCAGCGATGCTCGCTGAACTGACCGCGCGATACGTGCAGCGCGACGATGCACGCGAGCTCGCAACACGATGGCTGCAAGAAGCCGGCTTGGAAGCGGCAGACGCTGGCAATGTGCAATGGCCGGCAGCAGCCTCCATGGAATCGGCAACGCCGATCGAAACGACAGCGTCGTTCGACGCAGGAGCCGTGCCGAACGAACCGTTGCGGAGCATCGCGATCGATAACCCAGGGGCTGTCGCGGTCGAGCGGCGCCGGGGCCGGGGCATCACGCCGCCGCCCGCGGTCTTTCCGGTCGCGGTTGATGGCGTGGTGTACATCAACGACGGCGCATCGGTGACGGCGTACGACCGCTTCACGCTTTCGCCGATCTGGCGCGCGATGCCCGAACCGACGCGGGCGGCGCAGACGCGGATGGGACGATCGCAGGTGGTGCGCGAGCCGCCGACGCTGGCGGTTGCGGGATCGGTGGTGCTGGCGACGACGGACGAGGCGATCGGCGCGGGCAGCAGGCTGCCGGACGGCCGAATGCACGCGTTCGATCGCGAGACCGGCCGCGTGCTGTGGTCGCGCGATCCGGGCGAGATCGATCCGCGGCTGAACGGCTCGCTCGTGCGTGGGCCGGCGGTCGTCGAGGGCGACGTTGCGGTGTACACGTTCCGCTTGATCGAGGAACGGCGGCGGACGGCGGCGCTGTTTCAGGCTGGGCTTTCAATCGACGACGGCTCGACGCGATGGATCACGTCGCTCGGCAGCGCCGGCTCGCGCGGCGCGTACGTCGGCAACGCGGCTTCGGATTGGTCGGTGCTCGATCGCGGCGTGGTGTACCGCGTCGATGCGCTCGGCATGGCGACGGCTGTGGAAGCAGCCACGGGCAGGCCGAAGTGGGTGCGGCTGCTGCCGTCGGGCACAGCCGGCGGCGTGCCGCGCACGGTGAGCGGCTTTGCCATCAATACGCCGATCGTGCGCAGCGATAGCGTGATCTTCATCGGGCCGAATCGCGATGAGTTGTACCGGCTCAATGCGGACACCGGCGAGATCATCGCAAGCCAACGCGCGGTGTTTGATTACCTCGTCGATCTCGGCCCGGAAGCCGACGGCGTGATCGCAGCTGTGCGCAACGGCGACGCGCAGCTCTTCACGGCAGACACCATCGGCGACAACGGTCGCTGGACACGGGCTGCGCTCGAGACGCCGCGCGTCTTTGTCGGACGCGGCTTCGCAGCCAACGGCACGCTGTGTGTGCCGGTGAGCGACGGGCTCGCGGTGTTCCGAACGGACGGCACGTCGTTCGTCGTACCGCTCGTGAGCAGCGGCAACACGGTGATCAGCGACGGGCAACTGCTGACCGCGCAATCGACAGCACTGAACAGCTATCTGGTGTGGGACGAGGCCGAGCGGATACTGCGGCAACGCATCGAGGCATCGCCGACCGATCCGACTTCGGCGCTGACGCTCGCGGAGCTGGCGTATCGGGCCGGCCGGTCCGATCGCATTGTGCCGGCTATCGACTTTGCATTGCGAGCTGCAGCAGCTTCGGCCGATCCGGTCGCGGCGAATCAGCGTGTGTTCGAGGCTGCGCAGGACATCCTTGAGAGCGGCGGCCGGGCGTGGCTTGCGGAAGGCCCTTCGCCGATCGTTGGGCGCGCCGAGCCGGCGATTACCGATCTCGCGACAGCGCGCGAACTGCTGCAACGCATGGGCGCGATCGCCGATCGGCCCGCCGACCGCGTGACGCACCTGATGGCCCGCGGCCGACTCGCGCAGGTGGATAGCGACGTGATCGCAGCAATCGAGGCGTACCAGGGCATCTTGCTGGAGCCGGCGCTTGCAGCGGCGTGGTGGTCGGACGGCGTGCTGACCGTGACGGCCGGCGTGGAAGCAACGCGGCGGCTGCGCGCACAACTCGAAGCGAGCGGCATCGCGGCGTATTCCGGCGCGGCCCAGCAGGCAGAAGCCGAGGTCGCGCTGCTCGCGATGGATCCCGACGCCGGCGTGCGCCTGTGGGCGGAGACCGCAGCCCGCTATCCCGCAGCGGCTGCGTCGGTCACAGCGTGGCGGCGTGCTGCGGAACTGGCGCGCGAGGCAGACCGCTCGGGAGACGCTGCATCGCTCGCCGATCGCGGCATCGAGCTGATCGAGTTTCTGCATGGTCTCGGGATCGAACCCGATGCCGACGACGAGGCCGCGGTGGTCGCGCTGGCGTGGCGATCGCTGCTGGATGAGGGCCGGGGCGAGTCTGCTGCGCGCGTGCTCGAGACGTTCGCGGCGCGTCGGCCGGGCATGCAACCGACGCTCGACGGCGAGCCGATCGACATCGCAGAGGCTATCGCTGCGGCACGCTCGACCGTGACGGGCGCGGTGCGGCGTGCGCAGATCGGATCGAAGTTTGGCGATCGTGTCGCAGCGGTGGCTGGTGAACGGCTGATGCTGCCGGTGCTGCCATCGCTGCCGGGCTCACCGACCGATGTGTTCGTCACGACAACCAGCGATCGGCAGACGGTGTCGTACCACCGTGTGCGCGACGGCGACCAACCCGACGAGGGCGACCGCCTTGTGCCGGTGTGGTCGCGGCCGATCGAGAGCACTGCGACGCTGCTCACCATCAGCAGCGAAGGCGTGTTCGTCGCGCTGCAAGACGCGTTGGGCGATCGTCGGCTCGCGCTGCTCGACCCGGGCAACGGCGACACGCGATGGATCACGCCCGCGATGACCGAACTGCTCGCGACCGATGCCGGCTTTGGTATCGGCGGGCCGGTGCTGGTGCCCACGCCGCTGGACGGCGACCGGTCGTCGCGCGATCTGGTCATCGCTGCGCGCGGCGGCGTTGCGGTGATCGCATCAAGGGCCGGAACCGCGACTGCGATACGGCTCGTCGACGGCGACATCATGTGGACCGCCCGCCTCGGCATGCGCGTCTTCGATGTCACGATGAGCGAATCGGCGGTCGCGATCGCGGGCGAAACGCCCGGGCGAGACGCGGCTCCGGGCGCGGGCGGCGAGCCGGCGTTGCTGGTGCTCGATGCGCGCGACGGAAGCGTGAACACGCGCCTCGGCAATCTCGCGGGCGCCGTGCGTTGGGCGACGTTTGCTGACAACGGCCGACTGATCGCGGGGCTTGATGGCGCGATCATCGCGATCGATCCGCCGAGCCCGGTGACGGTGTGGGTGGCGGACGATTTCTCGCTGCATCGCTCCTTGGGCGCATGGCCGCTGGGCGAACGACTGATCGTGCTGGATAGCCAACGCGAGGTGCGCGCGGCGCTGCTCGCCGACGGCGCAGTCGCGCCGGATGCGTTGCGCATCGGCGGACGGCTGCGGGACACGGGTCGGGTGCAGTCGGCCATGCTCGGCGACGGCTCGATGGTGCTCGCTTCGCCGCTTGGGCTGGCTGTGTTCGACCGCGACGGTGTGCTGCGGGGCACCGATGCGGTTGACCGCCGCGGACTGACGCCCGCGCTCGGTGAGCGAACCGGGCTGCTGATCGAAACCGAGCCGCTGCGGACAACGGCGGACGGCCTGCCTGTGCACAAGCTTCACCTTTGCAGCCTCGAGACCGCCATGCTGACCGATTCGCAGGAAGTGGTGCTGCCGGGCACGCCGACCGCGGCGATCGTGATCGATGGGCGGGCGGTGATCACGGCTGGCGGCTCAACCTTTACGCTGAGCATTCCTGACTGATCGATCGCTCAGCACGCAGAGGACAACGCATGCTCGCGAGCGGCTGGCTCGCATCCGATCCGCTGACCGCGGCGCGCGCTCACCGCCGACCGTTGTTCGCATTCGCAGCCTTCGCTGTTGGGCTTTGGCTCGCGGGGCCGTTGGGTGATCTTCTGCCGATCGATATCGCGGCGGCAACGTGGCTTGCTGCTGCGTGCACATGCGCAGCTCTCGCGATGTTGGTTACTGGCCGGGCGTGCAAAGTGGTATTGCTCGCGGGCGTGTTGTCAGCGGGCCTGGGCTGGTCGGGCGTCCGGCTGCACGAAGTGCCGACGACGGACCTTGCGTTGATCGCGGGTGTGCCGCATGACGTGCCGTCGGGCCGCATCGTGACGGTGCACGGCGTTGCGCGTACCGCGGCGGAGCCATCGGCTGAGAGCCGGGGAGCGATGGCGCCGTTTGCGCACTTCACACGGTCGACCGGCGGCTCGTCGTTCACGCTCGACGTGCGCGCAGTCCGCACGGCTGCCGGCATGGTGCGGGCATCTGGCGAGGTGCGTGTGCTGCTGCCGAGCGTTGTCGATGAGATTTCACCAGGAGGGGTATACGAAGTCCGCGGCGTGTACCGATCACCCGGGCCGGCGATGAACCCCGGTGCGTTCGACATGCGCGCGCTCGCATCGCAGCGCGGCGAGGCCGGCGTGATCGCGGTCGCGAGCGAGTCGTTGGTGAAGCCGCTCGGCCCGGGACCAATTGTCGATCGTGCGCGAGGTGCATGGTCGGCGTGGCTGACCGGTGTGCAGCAGCGGGCTGTGCGCACGCTTCGAGGCGATGACGAGCAGGAACTGTCGCCGGGCCGGGCGCTGCTGCTGGCGTTGTGCCTCGGCGAAGACGAGCCGGCGATCGATCAGACACGAACAGCGTTCGCAAGGCAAGGACTTGCGCACATGCTCGCGCTCAGCGGCTTTCACCTCGCCGTGGTCGCGGGGCTCGGGCTTGCGCTGATCCGACTCACGGGCGATCGCGGCTGGCTCGAACCGACGCTCGTTGCCGGGTTGGTGCTTGCGTATCTGCTGCTGGTGCCCGCGGAGGCGCCGATCATGCGCGCGGGCATCCTGGTGCTCGGCCTGCTCGCAGCGGAAGCATTCGGCCGGCGGCACGATCGGCTGAACGCGCTCGCGGTGATCGGCATCGCGCTGCTGATCGTGCGACCGCTGGACATCGCGTCGCTCGGTTTTCAGCTCAGCTTCGGCATCACCGCGGCGCTCGTCCGCCTGAGCGAGCCGGTGCACCAACGGCTATTCGGACTCACGCTCGATGATCGATACGAACGGCCCGATGTGTTCGGCCGGCGATGGTGGCTCGACAGTGTCAAACGGCTGACCTCGGCCAGTCTGACGTGCTGGGTAATCGCTCTGCCGGTGGTCATCACGCGCGTCGGCGTTGTCGGGCTTGTCGGCGTGCCCGCAACGGTGCTGGTTGTGCCGGCGATCACGCTCGTGCTCGGCTTGGGCGTCGCGGCAGTCGCGGTAGGCTTTGTGTGGCCCGGCGCCGGTGCGGCGCTGGCTGCGGGTGCTGCCTGGCTCGGCGATTACATCACCATCGCGGTGCGCGCGCTCGATCGCGTGCCCGGCACCGCGTGGTCGGCTCCGGCGCTGTCGGGCGCATGGGCACTCGCGGCTTGCGGAGCGCTCGTGTGGTGGATGCGTGCCGGGCTGCCGGTGCGTCGCGCATCGGTATGGGTGATCTCTAGCTTGGTGCTGATCTGGGCAGCCGGCGAACGGCTCGGGCCGAGGCTCTGGGGGCCGGATGTCCGCATCGATGCGCTCGCGGTGGGCGACGGCACGTGCATCGTCGTCCGGTCGCGCGGCGAGGTGCTGCTGTGGGACTGCGGCTCGCTGAATCCATCGCTCGGCGAGTGGGAGTTGCCGCGGGCCATGCGCACGCTCGGCGTCGGTCGCATCGATCGTGTGATCGTCACGCATGCGAACTTTGATCACTACAGCGCGCTGCCTGATGTGCTAAGGCGTGTGCCGGCCGATGAGGTGCTGGTGACGCCGCAGTTTGTTGGGCAGGCAGAAGACCGCAGCAACGGTGGCACAGCGTTTGTGCTGAACGACCTGCGGGAACGCGGCGTTGGACTCTCGAGGTTGTCTGCCGGTGATGTACTTACGGTTGGTGACTGCCGAGCCGAGGTGCTGTGGCCGCCCGCCGATGCGTCACCCGCGAGCGTGAATGACAGTTCGTTGGTCGTTCGGCTGACAACATCGAGCGGCGCATCAGTGCTGTTGACCGGCGATATTCAGGCTTCAGCGATGCGCGTGCTACTCGAAGGCGGCGATGTCGCTGCGGACATCCTCGAACTCCCCCACCACGGCAGCTCGCATGCGGTCGCACGGGATTTTGTTGAAG
>JBCCQU010000121.1:0-6862 GCA_039208875.1 Planctomycetota bacterium | reverse complement strand
GGCGTTGACTGTGCGGCTACGCACGCCGGCGTCGGCCAATCCGGACATCATCAAGCCAGACCCGGCGGCAGCTTCGGGGTTCGATGTGCGGCCGAGTGATGCCGGCGAGATCGACTGGGGGCTTGGGCTGTGGCCCGACGAAAAGATGCCCGAACTCGCGAAGGTTCCGCTCGACGCTAACGAGAAGATGCTCCGGGCTGATCATCATCTGACGGTGCTGGACGACACCTATGGCAAGCGTCGGTTGGCGGGCATGGCATCGCTGAATGCTTCAGACGCTGTGATTCCTCCGAGCAGGTTCATGCTGGAGGTTTATGAGCAGATGGGGCTCCGGGCTGGCGTTGGGCGTCATGTTCGGCTGGGGCTCCCGCACTTCGACCAGATCCATCGCCGTGCGAAGCTGTCGCCGTTCTATCGCGTCAGGCCAAAGACCGAGGATCGCCCGGTGCGATTGGCGTTCTTTGGCACGACGCGGAACAACAAGGGCTTCGCGGTGCTGGCCGACGCAATCGAGATGCTCGATGTGGCCGATCGTCAGCGTTGCCACTTTTTGATCCGCGTGGCCGGCAATCCTTGGCCGTTTCGCAAGCGCCTCAGTCGATTCCCCGAGGTCAATCTGACGGGCGGCTACGACCCGGTGCTGCTATATGCGTCTGCTCCGGAATACGACGCGGCGATCATGGCCCATGTGTGGTTCGAAAATTCGCCGCTGGTGCTGCTGGAGCACTTCCACGCGGGCAAGTTTGTCATCGGTCCTCGGCTCGGCGGCCCGGTGGATTGGGTGATCGAGCCCGGCACCGACGCGGAGCATCCGCTTGGCAATGGGCTGTTTTTCGCGGGTGGCGATCCCGCGGGCCTTGCCGCCGCGATTTCTCGGGTCGCGCGGGGCGAGGTCACGCTGCCGTCGCCAGAGGAGATCCACCGGGCGACGACGCTGGTGAGCTATCCGGAGCACGTTCGGGAAGTGGCCGATTTGTACGCCGACGTGTGCGGCATCGGGGGGGGGGCCACGGGAGAGCCCTCGGTCTCTGTGGTACCCGGACTTATGGCAGCAACCGAGGTCAGCAAAACTTCGTAAGCTATCATGGCCACCGCAGCGGGCACCCCGCCCGCCGCACAGACAACGCCCCGGACCGCCCCTGTACCGATCTTCGCCCGACGAAGCCGGTAGATTGGTCCGCGGGAAGCTGCCCGGCACTCACACCGCGTGAGGCCCGGAGCACGCCGGCCGACCCCATCGGCACAGGACACAACGCTGCACTCGGCGAGCGCCGCCGGGGTGGCACAGGACGAAACAGGCAAGAGCCCTTGCCCGCGTGGAGCCGAAGACCATGCCCCGCATGTCACGACGCCGAAGCCACTCCGCCCGACGCCTGGTGGAAGATGCTGTCAAGTTTGAGCACTTCGAGCCGCGCAAGCTGCTGTCGGTCGCGTTCGATACGCCGCGGCAGTTCTTCACCGACAACGGCGAAGCGGTCGCGGTCGCGGACTTCGACCAGGACGGCTTCCAAGACATCGTGGTGGGTGCGGTCGATCGGCCGACGATCTCGGTGTTCTTCGGCGATCCAACCGGGTCGTTCGCGAACCGCACCTTCAACGGCTTCACCGAAGGCATCCCGGTCGATATCGCTGTCGACGACTTCAACGGCGACACGTTCATCGACATCGTCGTCGCGACGCGCCCGTTCGACGACGGCGTGACGACGCTCGAGGGCAACCTGCTGCAAGTCTTCCTCGCGGACGGCGTCGGTAGCTTTCGCCCGCCATCACTGATCTTCGGTGACGGCGGCGGCGACGGCAACGAGGTCCGCGGCCAGTTCGCGCTCGGCATCACCGACCCCGATGAAGATCTGGGCGGCGACGCAGGACTGCGGGCGATCTCTTCGGTCGATGCCGGGCCCGATGGGGATATCGACATCTTCTTCGCATCCGATCTCGAGTTCGGCCAAGTCGTTAACGACAGCGGCGGTCGATTCGATGGCACCGACGGCCAGGACAATCTGCCCGACTTCGGCGATGGCGTCATCCCGCCGCAATCCATCGAGTCTGATATCACGCTCGATCTCACCGCTGTGCTCGGCCGGGATATTCAGGCGATCGTGCGAGAGGACCTCGTCAATGATCTGGCCGAGGTGTATGTGCTCGGCCAAGATCTGTTCGACGCCGACCGCGGCGCGCTTCTCAGGTTCCGCGAGTCGGAGCAGGCCACGCCGTTCCCAGGACAGTCGCCGACCGATGGTCCGCCCGACTTTGTGCAGTCGTACGACAACATCGGCTTCACGCCGCTCGACTTCGCGCCGTCGGCCTTGGCTGTGGCCGATCTCAACAACGACGGCGTCTTCGATGCTGCCATCGCAAGCGAAACCGAGGACTCACTCCGCATCCTGCTCAGCTTCCAGGGCGGCTTCGGCCAGCCCCAGGTCCTGACACTTGGCGGCGAGACCGGCGCCAACGATGTCGGCTTCGCCGATCTCGACGGCGACGGCGATCAGGACCTCGTCGCTGGCACCGACGATGGCTTTGTCGTGTACGAGAACCTCGGCGGCGGCGTGTTCTCAGCACCCGACGCCAGCGACATTGACACCTCGATCGGTGCAATCGCCTTCATCCGGGCTGGCAACAGCACCGAGATCACCATCGTCGGCATAAGCGATACCGATGACACGCTGATCTTGCAGGATGTCACACTCGGCGTCACAGAGATCGTCGATACGGTGCCGGCGGGCTCCGCGGTCGAGGCTGACCTCCGCGGCGGCACCGTTGCTACCGTCGGCGCGATCAACAGCGAGGCCGATCCGATCCTGTTCTTCGGCGGACTCGCCAACGGCTTCCAAGCTGCGAACGCGGCAGATGAAGCTGTCACGTCGGCCCTCACCGGTCCGTTCGACCAGTTCACGGATCCGAAGGACGGCCTGTCGTACATCATCGGCGAGACCGCGGACGGCATCTTCCTCTTCCGCGACAACGGCACCTTCTTCGAGGCTCGCGACCTCTCACGCGAGACCTTCCTTGACGTTGAGCCCACGCAGATCGAAGCGGTCGTCTCTTCAAACGGCCTCGTTACGGTCATCCTCGTCGATGAATCGGGCGATCTGTTCGTGCTCCAGCAGACAGGAGCGGCTGCCAGCGTCGGCTTCGTGTGGAGCGCGCGCAACATCACGCAGAACGACTTGTTCGGCGACGAAAACGGCTCGCCGGTCTTCGTCAGCAACGTCGAGGGCTTTGCCACACCGTGGGGCGCGATCAACTTCGTCGGGCTCGACAGCGATGGTCAGGTTCAGGCCGTGTGGTTCGCACCGGGTCTCGCCGGCGGCTTCGACTCGATCAACCTCAGCGAGATCGCCAACGCGCCGACGTTTGCATCGGGCCTCGCGGCCTTCGTCACGCCGTGGTCGGCGATCAACATCGTCGGCACCGACGAAGATGGTCAACTCGTCGCGTTGTGGTGGGTGCCGCAATTCGGCTCGTCGTGGGCCATTGCAAACCTTAGCGAGATCGTCGGCGACGACCGCGATCCCGGACTCATCGGCAGCACGCTAACAGGCTTCACAACGCCCGGCGGAGCGATCAACATCGTCGGCACCGACGCGGACGGCACGGTCTTCGCCTTCTGGTGGGCACCCAACACTGGCGTTTGGAACGTGACCAACCTCTCCGACGCCGTGACTAACACGGAGACGCCGCCGACGTTCGCGATCGGCCCGCTCAACGGCACCGCCGGCGTGGATGGCACGATCTACATCTTCGGCACAACGACCGAAGGCGATGCTGCAACGATCGCCTTCTCCGGTGCCACGTTCTGGCAGTTCATCAACCTCAGCGAGACGGCGATCGCGCGGGGCTAAGAACTGGCCGACCGCCGGTTGCAAGCGTTGTGTCTGTCACGTTGAACGCTGTTGAAAGGGTGAGGCCGGTATGGTAGGAACGCTTAGCCGTTCCACGCCTTCTTGGCCGGGCCGACGTACTTCGCAAGCGGCCGAATCAGCCGGTTGTTGGCGTTCTGCTCCATCACATGGGCCGCCCAGCCCGTGACGCGCGACGCCACGAAGATCGGTGTGTATTGCGGCACCGGTACGCCCATCGTGAAGTACGTCATGCCGCACGGGAAGTCGACGTTGGGGTAGATGTTCTTGTCGTTCAGCATGATCGACCGGACCTCATCGCCCATGTCGAACCACTTCACGAAGTCCGGCCCCTTCGCCTCCGCGATCTCTCGGCCGAGGTCGTTGAGGATGCCGGCCCGGTGGTCGCCGTTCTTGTACACGCGGTGGCCGAAGCCCATCAGCTTGCGTTTCTCGGTGAAGGCCATGTCCATGAAGCTGCGCACAGTTCAGCCTGCTGACACATGTTCGTCGATGTCCTTCATCATCTCCATCGCGGCTTCGTTGGCGCCGCCGTGCAGCGGTCCCTTGAGGGCTGCGATTGCGCCCGCAATGGCACCGTGCAAGTCGCTCAGCGTCGCGCTGATGACGCGGGTGGTGAAGGTCGAGGCGTTGTAGTCGTGCTCGGCGTAGAGGATGAGGCTCACTTCCATGACGCGGGCCACGTCGGCCGAAGGCTTCTCGCCCTGCATCATCCAGAGCAGGTTCGCTGCATGATCGAGCGAAGCATCTGGCTGCACCAACTCGCGACCATCGATCACGTTCTGCATGTGGCCGATGATCGTCGGAATCTGCGCCGTGAGCCGCTTGGCCTTGGCGAGCACCTTGGCATGCTCCAGGCTCTGGCTGTCCGCATCAAGATTGCCGAGGATGCTGACCGCCGATCGCAGCACGTCCATCGGCACGGCGGTCTGCGCGGCCAGCGGCTCCTTCATTGCGTGCAGATAGTCGATGACGTGCGTCGGCAGCGAACGCTCCGCAACAAGCTCGGCCTTGAAAGCTGCCAGTTGTTCCGCGGTCGGCTTACTACCGATGAGCAACAGGTATGCGACTTCTTCAAACGTCGCGTTGGTCGCGAGGTCGTGGATTTCGTAGCCGCGATAGATCAACTCGCCCTGCGAAACATCGCAGATCTCGGTGTCGCCGGCGATGATGCCTTCAAGTCCGCCCTTGCTCATAGCTGCCTCCAAGTGAAGAGAGAAAGAGTGCGAAAGATACTGGTTAGTCCCGCTCAAGCACCATTGCGACGGAGTTGCCGCCGCCGAGGCACAGGGCTGCCACGCCACGCTTGGCATCGAGCCGGTGCATCTGGTGCAGCAGTGTCGTGAGCACGCGGGCACCGCTCGCGCCGATGGGGTGGCCGAGCGCGATGCCGCCGCCGCAGACATTGAGCTTGGCTTCATCGATGCCGAGCGGCTTGATGTTGCAAAGCACCTGCGCTGCGAAGGCTTCGTTGATCTCGAACAGGTCGATATCGCTGACGCCGAGGCCCGCCTTGTCCAAGGCTGCCTGCACGCCGGTGATCGGAGCCTCGAAGATGTCCTTCGGTGCGACGCCGCTGGTCGCGTAGCTCACGATGCGGGCCAGCGGCTTGGTGCCGAGCTCATCGGCCTTGGCCTGGCTCGAGACGATGATCGCCGCGGCACCGTCGGAAATCTGGCTCGCGTTGCCGGCCGTGACCGAGCCATCTTTGGCGAACGCCGGACGCAGCTTGGCGAGGCCCTCAGCGGTCGAGTCGCCGCGGATGCCCTCGTCCTGCGACACGCCACCCTCGGGTCCGGGCACCTTGCGGTTGCCGACCTGCTCGCCCGTCAGCGGCACGATCTCGCCGGCAAACCAGCCTTCAGCCGTGGCGTGGGCCGCGCGCTGATGGCTCTGCGCCGCGAAGCGATCCTGCTCCTCGCGAGAGATGCCGTGCTTCTCAGCGATGTGGTCTGCAGCGCTGCCCATCGCCCAGCCCTCGAAGGCGCAACGCAGACCGTCGTATTGCATGTGGTCTTCAAACGAGGTCGGGCCAAACTTCGGCCCGGTCGCGCCGTTGCGGACATGGGCGAAGTACGGCGCCATCGTCATGTTCTCGATGCCGCCCGCTGCCACGAGTTGGTTGTCGCCGGCTTTGATGGATTGGGCCGCGAGCATGACCGCCTGCAAGCCCGAGCCGCACACTTTGTTCACGGTCTGTGCGCTCAGCGTTTCCGGCAGGCCGGCACCGAGGCCCACCTGTCGCGCGGGGTTCTGGCCGACCGAGGCCTGCAGCACGCAGCCGAAAATCGCCTCGTCGATGTGACTCGCTGCACCGCCGGCTTCGGACAAAGCCGCTTTGAGGACATGACTGCCGAGCGCGGTGGCGGACGTTCGGCTGAAGCCGCCGAGGAATCGGCCGATCGGTGTCCGCTTGGCAGCGAGGATGACGGGTTGGTCAGCGGTCATGATGTTGCTCCGTGGTAGGTGGCGCAGCCGCTCGCGCGATTGATGGGACGCCGGGCGGGTCCAGAAGATAGCGCCCGCTTATCAGCGTGTCGCCCTCGCCAACGCTGGCGATAGCATGCAGCAGTCAACAACCGATTTCGCAATAGATATGCACAGACTGGTCAGCCGCCATGAATCCGATTTCTGAACTGATAGAGACCATGCCGCGGGGCCTTGGCATCGCCGCGGTCGCCGTGGTCGCCCTCGTCGCGGCAAGTATTGTTCACACGATCGTGTTCGCAGTGATCAAACGCATCGTCCGCGATGTCAAACTCGTCCGCTACACACGCACGCCGGTACTTCTGCTGCTCGCGATTGTCCTCGGCAAGCTGCTGTTCGCGATGGCATTCGAGCGGTCCTTTCTCGGACCTGCTGCGGAAGCCATCACGGTCGGCATTATCCTCTCGGTGACGTGGCTGGTCATTGGCCTCATCGCCGGTGCTGACGACCTCATTCTGCGGAAGTATCGGACAGATGTTCGCGACAACCTCGCGGCACGCCGCATGCACACG
>JBCCQU010000120.1:0-6907 GCA_039208875.1 Planctomycetota bacterium | reverse complement strand
GTAGTAGATCGGCGTGGTGACGTAATAGGGGCTTGGAGCCTGCATCGGGCGGAGTCTAGGGGCAAGCACCGGCCACGAGAACGCCCAACGAACCCACTGAAAATCGACAGCGATCCGACCGGCGTGATAACTTGTGCGACGCAGCCAGCGACACGCAACCTGCCGGCGCGAAACGCGAGAACAACCAACCAATGGAACGCAGCGAGTTTGAACCCTTGGCCCTGTCGCAGCTCGATGCGGTGTATCGGCTCGCGCTGCGGCTGACCCGCGACGGCGAGCAGGCTGACGACCTCGTGCAAGACACCTTCGCCCGGGCACTTCGGCCATCGGCGGTCGAGCGGTTCGACCCGAGCAAGGCTCGGTCGGCGGCATTGGCGGAGGACGAGCCGCCGGCCGAGGCAGCCATGCGGTCGTGGCTGTTCACCATCTGCCACAACATCTTCTACTCCAAGGTCAAGCGCGAGAAGCGGAGCCCGGTCGCGGTCGGGGAGTTCTTTAGCGAGGCTGCCGACACCCCGCCGCCCGGCGAGGCCCCGCCCGCGTGGGATCGGGCCAGCTTCGATTGGCAGCAGGTCGACGATCGGCTGGTGAAAGCCATCGAGGAGCTGCGCGATGAATATCGCGAGGTGCTGCTGATGTGGGGGGTGGACGGCCTGAAATATCGCGAGATCGCGGAGATCCTCAGCGTGCCGATCGGCACAGTGATGAGCCGCCTGCATCGGGCGAGAAAGCTTGTATCGGACCAACTTCTCGCCGAGAATGATCCGGCTCTGGAATGAAGACGGCCCGCGGTAAGTAGGAACTGTGCAATTGCGACGGGCACCAAGCAGCCGACGACTTTCGGCACAGAGCATCGCACTCCGGGAAGGCACATGGATAACCACAGCACCGAGCCAAGCATGAACATGTCGCAGCAGGCGGGGACGGACGGCATCCGCGATGCCGATCTGAACGACGCTGCCCTGATCCGTGCGCACGCGGACGGCGAGTTGTCTGCCGAGCAGGCCGCGCGTGTGCCTGCTGATTCTGAGGACCGCGTGGCGTTCGAGCGAGAACTCAAGACTGCTGTCGGCCGGGTGGCCGAGACCGACGCGAGCGTGCAGGCCTCGCCGGCGCTGCGTGCCCGGATCGAAACGCTCGTGGCTGAGGCCCGAAGCTGGACGGACGACGAACAAGCAAACAGCGGAGCCGGCACAGCGGACACCGCGACCATCGGCGGCCCCGCGACCCGAGACCGCGGCTTCTGGTCGGGCTCCGCTGCGGGCTCGATCGTTCGCTTCGGCTCGATTGCAGCCGTGCTCGTTCTTGCACTCGTCGTGGCTTTCCAAGCCGGGCGGAGTGCCCCGCTCACACCCGCTCAGCAGCAGGGCGTGACGTACGTCGCTGAGGAGCACAGCGAGTGCGACTTCTCGAGCGATGCCCGCGATGGCAAGTTTTCGGTCGTTGATGCTGCATCGCTACCGGGCGCTCTGAATCGCATCGTCGGCACCGACGTGAGCATGGGTGAGATTCTGGCCGGGCTCGAAGACGGCTCGGTCGAGTTTGCCGATGCCGGTGCGTGCGCGGTGCCGGGCGGCAAGTCGATGCACCTCCGCATCCGTGTGCCCAGCGAGCAGGGCAGCCTGAGCCTTGTCAGCCTGTTTGTGCAGGCCGACACCGGCACCCTCGATCTCCAGCCCGACGCGACGTATCGCCTGCGTCGCGGCACGGGGGGCGAGCCCTGCGTCTTCGCATGGCGGGGCGACGGGGTTGTCTTCTGGCTGGTGTGCGACGGCAGCCAGGCTCCGGACGTCCGCAAGGCGCTCGGTGCCCCGAGTGCCAACGGGCGGCTGTGAGGGCCGATAGCGAGGCCTATACAGGGCTGAGAGACCCGCCAACACAGCAAACCACCGGTTCGGCATTCCGCACCGTGGTTACACAAGATTCCATCCACTCCGTGCCCACCGGCCGATACCATCGGTAGAGCACGGAGTCTTTATGCACCGACCACGCCCTTCAGCGGCTGCCGCCCTCGTCCTTGCCATGTTCGCCGGCCTCGGCACGGTCGATGCCGCCCGCGCCCAAGACGCACTCGGCGACGGCACCGGCCTGCAGCGCGAACTCGGAGCCAACGACGGCACGCGACGCGGCGAGACCAGATCCGCCCGATTCCAGCGATCCCTCCGCCTCCGCGAATCCATCATCGATGGCTCGGCCGGCGCCGGCCTGTCCTTCCGCCGCGATAGCGACGACCTCATCTTCGACGACGACGGCAACCTGCTCTCCCGCTTCGGCTTCCGCGGCACCGTCGCGTCCGACACGCTCTTCACCATCGAACGCGACGCATCGCTGCAGACCGCGGGCAAGCGAGGCCTGCGCACATCCGACGCACTCGCCTTCCAATTCGCAGCCACCACCGGCGGCGCACTGCCCAGCGGCGTGTCCGGCCTGCCCGTCGTCACCCGCCCGGGCCAACGCCCTGCCGCGGCAAGCGGTGTGCCCGGCGCCAACTTCCGCCAGCCCAATGCCAACCTCGGCACCGGCCGCAGCGTGCCCGGATCGGCTGCCAACGACGGCCTGTTCCGCAACGACGCCGACGCGCTGATCGGTGCCGACATCACCGGCCGTGCGCTCGAATCGCAACTGCGTGACCTCCGCTCGTTCTCGACACGCATCGGCCGAGCACCGCTTTCGGGAGCGGGGCCCATCAGCGTCCGCCTCGGCAACGAGAACGGCACAGCCCTCGTCGATCCGCTCTACGGCGTGCGCGTGCAGACCGATCTCGAACAGACCGAACTGCTGAGCGAGCTGGCGCGGTTGCGCCTCGCCCGGGCCGAGGTGCAGGGCGACGAGGCCGCGGTGCAGCGTGCCGCGGGCGTGCCGACCGCGTACGACGATGTTGTCGCACGACTGCAGCCCAGGCTCGATCAATCCGGTGTGCTGAGTCGTGGCGATGTTGACTCGCCGGCCGCAGCCGATCGCACGGGCCGCCGCATTGGCCAGCCCACGACCTACGACGAAGTGTTCACCGCGCTCCGGCTCCGGCTGCAACGCCCGGCCGAGCGCCTCGCTGCCCGACAAGCCGCAGAAGAAGCAGCCGCTGCCGCTGCGGACGGTGAGCTGCCCCCGCCGCTGCCGACGGATGAAAACGAGGTCGACACGTTCGACCCCATGCTGCAGGACGATGAGTTGCCGCAGCTTTTCCGCGCCCTCCGCGGCGTCGGCGACGAGCGGCAAGCCGAGCTGATCCGCCCCGGCAGGCCGAGCGACCTCAAGTTCAACCCCTACGCCGAGCACATGGCCCGCGGCCAAGAGCTGCTGACCGAGGGCAAGTACTTCCTCGCTGAAGAGCGCTTCATCACCGCACTCAACGTCAAGCCGGGCGACCCGGCCGCGCTCATCGGACAGGTGCACGCCGAGATCGGCGCGAGCCTGCTGCTCTCCGCCGCGGTGAACCTGCGCGTGTTCATCCTCGCGCACCCCGAGGCGACCGGCGCGCGGTACGACGCATCGCTGTTCCCGCCGTCCGAGCGCTTGAGCGCGATCACCGCAGCCCTGCGTGTGCAGGCCGAGCGCGACGCCGCCCGCGCCGATGCCGGTCTGCTTCTCGCGTACATCGGCTATCAACTCGAAGACGCCGACCTCACTCGCGAAGGCATGGACATCTTCGACGACGCGACCGAGCGAGGATTGCTCGCGGGCAAGGCCGGCTACGAGCGAGACGCCGAGCTCGGCACCATGCTGCGTGGCATCTGGCTCGGCGAGATGCCGCAAGCCAATCCATAACAGGCCGCAGCCGGAGCGACATCCGGCATACGCTGTTGCCTCGTGGCCAGCGACGATGACCAATCCGCGCCTTCATTGATGCACCACGCCGCGGTGCCGCAGCTATCGCTCGCCGAGTTCCTGACCGATGGCTCGCTGGCGGCGGTCTGCGAGCATCTCGCCGCGTTGTCCGGCCGGCCGATCGAGCTCCGCGACGAAACCGGCCGACTCGTGACGCAGGCAGAGTCGGGCGGCTGGACCGTCAGCGAAATCGAAGACGGACTCGCACCGGCACAACGAGAGCTCGAAGAGCCGATTGTGGTCGCGCGACAGACCATCGGCACGCTCGTCATCGGCACCGGCGACGCCGCGAGCAACATCGAGAGTCTCCGCGGCGCCGTTGCCATGATCGCCGATGTCGCAGCCGAGTTGTGCAGGTCATCCCTGCAACTGCGGCGCTCGCTCGATGATCTCGGTGTGCTGTTCGAGCTGGCCGCAATGCTGGTCGAATCGACCGACTCCATCGGCATCGTCAATACCGCGCTGCGCGCAGCCCTCGACACGCTCGGCTTCGAGGCCGGCTCGGTCATGCTGCTGCGCGAAGACGCCGACGGCATCGCGTCCGAAGACGAGAAAGACCTCGAGATCATGACGGCTGAGGGCCTGAGCGAGGATTGGCTGAAAAGCCCGCTCGCGCTCAGCAGCGAACGCGTCTTCGATCGGCTGGCACTCGCCGGCGTCATCGTCGAGGTGCCCGACCTGCGCGAGGACGATCGCGTCGCACTGCGAGACCAGGTCATCGCCGAGGGCGTCGTTGCGTTCATCGGCGTCGGCCTCATTGTGCGCGGCCGGCCGGTCGGTCTCATGCGGCTTTATAGCCGTCGCGCCAGCCGCGTCTCCGATGCCCAGCGGCGCGTCGTCGAAGCCATCGCGCACCAGGCCGCAGCCGCTGTGCAACAAGCACGGCTGCTCGCCCGCCGCGATACCGAACGCGAACTCGAAAGACAGATGCAGATGGCGGCGCAGGTGCAGAACCGCCTGCTGCCGCACGCACTGCCCGAGCTGCCCGGCATCGATGTCGCTGCGCAGTATCAACCCAGCTTCTCCGTGGGCGGCGACTTCTACGACGTCTTCGAGACCTACAGCGGCGGCACGCCGAAGCTCGGGCTCGCGGTCGGCGATGTCGTCGGCAAGGGCTTTGCCGCAGCGATGCTCATGTCGAGCGTCCGCGCCGCGCTGCGCGCGCACGCATCGTCGGTATCAACCGTCGAAGAAGTCATGGAGCGCGTCAACCGCGACCTGTGCCGCGACACCGGCGAGAGCGAGTTTGCGACGATCTGGTTCGGCACGGTCGATCCGCCAACGCTCCGCCTCCGCTACTGCTCGGCCGGCCACCAACCGACGTTCATTGTGCGAAGCGGCGACATCATCGAACTCGGGCGCGGCGGACTCGTCGTCGGTATCGATCCAACAACGCCGTTCGGCTCGACCGTTGTGCAACTCGAACCGCACGACACCATCGTGGCCTTCACCGACGGCATCGATGAGGCCCGCAACTTCGAGGGTGTCGCGTTCGGCCGTGCGCGCCTGCACCACATCGTCGCCGATGCCGCCAAAGACAACACCGCGACGTCGAACGACATCATCGAGCGTGTGCTGTGGGAACTGCGTCAATGGTCGGGCCTCGGCGGCCGGCAAGACGACTCGACGCTGGTCGTGCTGCGCGTGAAGCCGGAAGCCGCCCACAACGCGAAGTAGATTCAGTTACTGGCCCGGCGCGACCGCTGCATCGACAGCATCAAGCACAGCCTCGATCTCGCCTCGCGTCCCGCTGTCGAGCGCATCGAGCTGATTGCGGAGATGCCGCGACCAGCTCCTGGCGAACGCCAAGTCGGCTGTGTCCTCCGCAGCTCGCGCAGCTTTGAGTAATCGCTCAGCTAGCACCAGCTCGCTGCCGCCCTGCTCGGCCAGCGTTGCGAACGCGTGGTGCCAGCGCTCTGGGTCGTCATCCTGCAGCAACTCGGTGAGCCACGCTGCATCCAGCTCTTCACCGTGGCGATCGGCGAACACACGCAACGCTGCGAACGCCACGAGTTGCAGATCCGCGGTGCCGGTCGCGTCGGCTTGCCGCAACGCTGTGCGCACATCGTCGCCCTCACCGACCAAGCCAAGCCCCCACGCGGCCAGCACCGCCGTGCGCTCGTCATCACTCTCCACATCTTCAAGCAGGAGCCGCTGCGTTGCCGCGCTGTCGTTTACGGCCTCGGCATATCGCTCGACATCACTCGGCAGGGCTGTATCTTCGATGGTGCGATACGCGATGCGCCATACGGGTGCGGGTGCGTTGCCGCCGAGGCCATGGATCGCGCGCGCAGCAGCCTCCCGAACGCGCACATCATCTGATGCGGTGCTCGCGAGCAGTGCTGCGTACGCATGACGGGCGGGTGAGAAGCCACCTGGCTTGGGCGCACCGAACGATGAGTAGTACGCGGCGAGCGCATTCAGCGCATTCGAGCGCAGATTGTTGTTGGTTTCGATTGAAGCCATCGCCAGCGCGCTGATCGCGCCCTCCGCGTCGACGTTGAACGAAGACACGCGGCGGTCGTACGGCGGCGCATGGTTCACCTCACCCCGCGCTTGATACAGATAGCTTCCGTTGGGATCTTCCGAAAGCTGCATGACGCGGATGGCGCGCAGCCGATCAGCTACGTCAGCATCGGCATCGCCCGCGATATCGATCGCCGATCGCACAAGCCAGCGGCGATACAGATCGGGCGTGGACTCGCGACCGATGCGGCGGTCGAGTTCGAGCACGGGTCGGCTGATCTGCCCCGCGGCGGGTCCGGGCGGGCCACCGAGGTTGTCGAGCTGTTCGAACAGCAACACGAGCGCGATTGTTGGCACAAACGCCGACGGACCGCGCTCGTTGTAGTGCGGCATGCGCCACGCGATCTGCGCGCACAGCGCGATGCACACGCCGATGGCTGCGAGCCACTTCCGCCGCCTTGTCTGGTAGAGCAGGCCCTCATGCTTGTGCCGATGGCCGCACTCCGGGCAGCGTCGGCCCTCGTCGGTCGCGGGGAACGCGCTCATGTCGTACCAGCACTTGCGGCAACGCCGACGGCCGCGGCTCTGATCGCCGAACCACGCCCACAGCACAACC
>JBCCQU010000119.1:0-6951 GCA_039208875.1 Planctomycetota bacterium | reverse complement strand
TTGGTGGCACCGGTCTCCAGGCCGGTGCAACTCAGCTGGTTGGGGGCGGGGACATCTTGTCCCCGGAAGCTCTAGTGCAAATCACGCTTACCGCCCGGCGGCCAGAGGCCACCGCTCCAGCAATAACTGCTCCTCGCATAGCGCATAAAAACGCCCGGCCAACGCAGCCGGGCGCTTCGGGTGTGGTCGAAGCCGGGGACGCAAGCCGAAGCTGCGTCGCGTGATGGTCACGAGCAACCGCCAATGCGTTGCTCGTTGTGGCACTTGCTGTTGCACTCCTGCAAGAAGTCTGCAACACGATGCGACGCGGGGTCCAATCGCGACATACCACAGATGCCCGCCAGCTCAAGATTGCTCAGAAGCTGACGATTCTCCGGCCTTCGCTTCGCAAAGATGCGAAACTGACATAACAAGTTTCGTAACGGAATCGCGACGGTTCCGCGGTGTCGCATCACTTTCAAGAAAGCGAGCGATGTTCGCAGCCGCGCTGGGTCAACCGCCGGTCACGAGCACATCATCGAAGCCCTCGGTCAGATCGATCGAGGTCTCGGCACCGGAAGTTTCGTCCCTGATGCGTTGGCTCGCGCCATCGAGGAAGTTGAAGCTGTACGACATCGCGTCGCCGCCCTTGGGCAACCGCTTGAAGCCGTTGTCGTTGCGACCGAAGTAGAAGCCGTCCGGCCCGGCGGAATGCAGCACAAACTCGCCGCGACCTTCGCCGGGGTACGTATCGGCTGCAAAGACGCCCGCGGTCAAACGTGGCGAAGCCGGATCGCCCAGCACAGCCGGAAGTACATTGCTGTCCGGCGGTGACATCATGTCGCCGCCGATGAGGCTGCTTGTCACTTGATCGAGCCCACGATCGGTAAGGGACCGCGACGATAAGAATGCTTTGTTGCTGGTCCAATAGAATTTGGACGACCTGCCTGGCAAGTACTCGACAGAGGCAAATTCATCAACGCTACGCGCGATCTCGGGCGCTGCCGAATCTTCGACCCAGAGCAGGATCGGTCGGCCGAAATAGTCCACGACGTCCGGCAGCAATGCGCCGTTACCGACGCTTCCATCTTCTGTCCACTGGCCCTCGACAACCTCGTATACCTCCGGCGCCGGCGAGAAGTAAACGCTGTCACCAACGCCCGAAAGATCGGGGTCGATGTTGTGCGGAACGCCCGTGTTACTCCAGATAGGTTGAACCACACTGCCGCGCGGATCAAGAATCTGCTCGCGGCCGCCGAGTTCCAGCATCGCGTTCTCCATCGCCGACAACCCCGGGTTATCCCCATCGCCCATCACGCGCGGCGTGTTGAGCCCGGGCAGCCGGCCGGCGTTCTCTTGGCGGAACTGCACCATCGAGTTGCCGACATCGACGAGCAGCGCTTGCGACGCGGTGCTGCGAGCGACCTGTCTTGCGCCATTCAGCGCCGGCGTGATGATCGAGACCACGATCACGATGATACTGATGACTACTAGCAGCTCGATGATGGTGAAGCCGCGCCGCACCGGCCCCGGACCACCGCGCCCGGCGTGTGCTGTTGCCATGTTGTCGTTCACTCGACCGGTCTCCATCGCTTGCTCCATCGTCAGCCCCCACAGAACTTGCACGCCCAACTTCTTTGGACAGCTTGGCACCCACGGACAAGGGCACTCATCACCTCGCCGAATCCCCGCGGCCGTGCCCGATCGAGCACCGTCCCCGCCGCAATCCGAAGCATGCCACTTGGCCCCGGAGGCCGCAACAGCATCGGCTGCCCACCGGCAGTCCATTCGCGGGATACCGGCGAACTGTTGCTCGAACGGCACCGTTCGTCGACGCTTCAAGCATATGAAATCGGCTGCGTTTGGCCGAGGCCGGAGACCATCGCGATCGATATCCGCGTGCAGATGTTGCGAAACTGGTTTATCAATGCTTTGCTTCATGGTGGGCGACATCCCCTGTCAGGCCGCGCCGACCGAGCGACCGCAGCCGCTCTACGCAGCATTCGCCCGCATCGCCGATTTCTGGCACACTGCCCCCATGCGGATCCTGTTCGTCTGTACCGGCAACACCTGTCGCAGCCCCATGGCGGCTGCCATCTGCCGCGACCTCCTGCGCCAGAAGCCGATCCAAGGCGTGGATGTCCACGTCGGCTCGGCGGGCGTGGCTGCCCAGGATGGCGCCCCGGCGTCGCCGCAGACCGATACGGCCCTGCAAACACTGGGGATTACGCTGGGCAACCATCGCTCGCAGCAGGTCACGCCGCACCTCTTGGCCGAGGCCGACGAGATTTTCACCATGACCCGCAGCCATCTCGAAATGCTGCTGCAGTTCGAGCCGGGGCTCGATCACAAAGCCACCGTCGTCGATCCGGCCGGCGGCGATGTGCCCGATCCGATCGGCATGCCGGAGGAGGTCTACATCGAGACCGCTGAGCATCTGCGAGCCATGATCGAGGCCCGCCTCGATGAACTCCGGGCGGTGCATCAGGCTTAGGGCGAACGTCGCTTGCCGAGCGCGACGGCGGGGCTGTGCGCGCCGCTTCCGCCTATGCTTCTCTTTGGCGATTGGGGGCAGCCGGCAGCGGATTCTGCAGCCCAGAAGGGCGGGAGAACGGGTGTGAAGATCGTTGTTGGAGCCGATCATCGCGGACGCGGGGCGATGGATGCCGTGGCCGAGAAGCTGACCGCGAGCGGCCACGAGGTCGTGCACGCCGAGGGCTGCAGCGACGGCCCGTGCGACTACCCGGTGCCGGCGTATTACGTCGGTCGGACCGTGGCTTCGGGCCAGGCCGATCGCGGCGTGCTCATCTGCGGCACCGGCATCGGCGTCTCCATCGCAGCCAACAAGGTTGCCGGCGTGCGCGCAGCCCTGGTCAGCGACGACCTCACCGCTGAGCTCTCGCGGACGCACAACGACGCCAACGTCATCTGCCTCTCTGCCGACCTGCTGAGCCAACGCCAGATCGAAGACTTCGTGGTCGCGTTCATGCGGCACGAGTTTGAGGGCGGCCGGCACGCCCGCCGACTCGAACGCATCACCGCGATCGAAGCCGGCGGCAATCCGGAAGCTGTCGAGACGACGGCCTAGCCGTTGCCTTTGGTGGAACCAAGTGACCCCTACGCCAACGAGCTGGCCTTGACGTCCATGCCGCGCAGAGCACTCTCAAGCTGCGACCGATTCGGCGAGTAGCTCAGCGCGGTCTTCAGATCGAGGCAATCCTTCTCGACGAGATCGCGGAGCGAGTCGTTGAAGCTGCGCATGCCGTCGGATCGGTTCGATGAAATCACCGTCGGCAGGTCTTCGTCTTTGTGTTCCGCGATCTTGCTGCGCACGACGGGCGTGTTAATGAGCACCTCGGTCGCCGGCACGATCTTGGCTTCGAAGCTCGGCACGGCGGGGATCAGCTTCTGCGCGCAGATGGCCATGAGCGTGTTGGCGAGGCTCGTGCGCACAAAGTCGCGCTCCTCGGGCGGGAAGAATTCGAGCATGCGCGCGAGGCTCTGCATTGTGTCGGCGGTGTGCAGTGTTGCGAACACCAGGTGCCCGGTCTCAGCAGCCTGAATGCCAGCGAGCACGGTCTCAGCGTCGCGCATCTCGCCGATGAACACTACGTCCGGGTCTTGCCGAACGACCGAGCGCAGCGCCTGCTTGAAGTCCAGCACATCGATGCCGACCTCACGCTGGCTGATGATCGATTTGCTCGGCGTGAACCGGTACTCGATCGGGTCTTCGATCGTGATGATGTTCACGTCGCGTGTCTGGTTCACCTCATCGATCATGGCAGCGAGGGTTGAGCTCTTGCCGCTGCCGGTGACGCCGCAGATGAGCACAAGGCCTTGCGTCGCGGCCTTCACGATCTTGGAGTACACCGGCGGCAAGTGCAGATCGGCGTACGTCGGTATCTCCGCCTTCACCCGGCGGATCGCAGCGTTCGCGTGGTTGCCCGAGCGGAACAGATTGATGCGGAAGCGGTCGCCATCGGCGAGGTGCCACGCAAAGTCGACGGACCCCTTGCTGTCGTACGTTGCCTTCTGGACGTCGCTGAGGATCGGGTCGAGCAGGTGGTCGGCCTCGTCCTCGGTGAGCGGCGGGGCGTCGACCGGCCTGAGCCTGCCGCCGATGCGATAGACAGGCGGGATGCCGACCTTGATGTGCAGGTCGGAGGCGTCGAGCTGCCGCATGGTGCCGAGCAGTCGTTGGATCGTGAGGCTGCCTTGGAGCATGGTGGGCCTCCCGCGGGCGATGCGAGGGTGCCCGCTATAGAGGATCATACGCTCCGCATTGCTGGCACGATAGCCTTTCGCTGGTCTTTGGCGGCACCCATCTTTTGTGGCACGGGCGTCCCGCCCGTGACGCGGTCCAGAGGACCGCGCCCCAATGAACACCAAGATGCTCTCGGTCTGTGGTGGCACCGGTTAGTCGTCGAAGAAATCGTCCGCGTCGGTCGCATCGCGGGCAAGCTGCTCGTCAAGCGAAAGCGATTCCGGATCGAGACCGGCTTCCAGCGCCTCGATGGCTGCCTCGTGCTCGGTGCTGTACGTCCGGTCCTTGTGCCGCTTCGATCGCTCGCGCACGACGAGGCGGATCGGCACTTCGTGATACGGCAGCTCCTCCCGGAACCTGTTCAGCAAAAACTTCTCGTAGTTGTCGGTAAACAGGTCGGCGTGGTTCACCACCAGCGCGATTGTCGGCGGGTGTGTGCGCACTTGGGCGGCGTAGTACAGGCGGCACGCGGTGCCGAGCTTGTCCGATGGGCCGCGCATGTCGATGAGGCTGCGCACGAGGCGGTTGAGTTGTCCGGTGCCGACGCGTGTGCCAGCCTGTTCGTAGATGTCGAAGGCGACGTCGAGGATGCCGCGCAGGTTCAGGCCTTCGGTCGCGCTGGCGAACACGATCGGTGCAAAGCGCAGGCCCATCACTTCCTTACGCAGATACTTCTCGTAGTCCTCCGGCGTCACGGGCCTGCCCTTGGCGTTGGGCCTGCCCTTGGCAAGGTCCCACTTGTTCACCACCAGCACCACCGGCTTGTGCGCCTTCTGGCACAGCATCGCAATTTGCTGATCGACCTGGCTGATGCTGGTCGTCGCATCGATCATGAAGATCACGACATCGCAGCGCGTCACCGCCCGCTTGGCCCGGTCGAACGCGTACCACTCGATCGGCCCCTGGAACGACTTCTTCTTGCGCACGCCGGCGGTATCGATCGCAACGATCGATCGATCATCGAGCTCGAACTTCACGTCGACCGCGTCGCGCGTGGTGCCCGCGATCTCGCTGACGATCACGCGCGGCGCACCGGCCAGTGCGTTGATGAGCGACGACTTGCCGGCGTTGCGCTTGCCGAGGATCGCGACGCGCAGATCGCAGTCCGGCTCGCGGTGCTCGTCGGGCTCGGGCAGCATGTTGTAGATCGCGTCGAGAAAGTCTCGGCGGAAGTAGTTGGACTTGCTGCTGAGCATCAGCGGCTCGCCGAAGCCGAGGCCGGATAGCTCGTACGCGTGCGCTTCCCACTTCGGCCCGTCCACTTTGGTCGCGACGGGCACGATGCGTCCGGCGCGGCTGCTGTCGCTTGCTGACTTGCCGGGCGTGTCTTCTGACAACCCGCGTGTGCGCAGCAGTCGTGCGATCTCTTCATCTGCACTCGTTACGCCGGCTTGGGCATCGACGCAGAACAGCACGATGTCTGCCGTCTCGACCGCGTGCGCGATCTGCTGCTCGATGTCTTTGGTGAGTTCGTGCAGGTCGTTGCCGACCTCGTCGTATCGGCCGTCGGGCGCGGTGTACACGCCGTAGCCGCCGGTATCGGTGAACTCGACCGGCTTGGGCGGGCCGGAGCCATCGGGCGAGTCGAGGTCGCGCACGATGGACACCCGGTCACGGGTGACGCCGGGTGTTGGGTCAACGATCGCGACCTTATCGGCCGCGATGAGGTTGAGGAGCGATGACTTGCCGACGTTGGGTCGGCCGACGATGGCAACACGGGGAACTGGCACGGGCGATGGTAGCGCGGCCGGATGTTGCCCCGAACGCCTCGCCACGATACCGTTTTGCTGCACCGAGTTGTGTTTGGTGCCCGCTCGGCCGGCCTGCGGCCCACCCGCCGAGCGATGCGGACCGGCCTCTATCTGCAGAGGCTCTTCCGCAGTCACGATTGGGTCGCCCGGGTCAGGTCGGGGCCGTGTTCGAGGCCTCGCCTATCGGCGACTATGGCATCACTTGAAGACATCGCGGCCGCTGTCGGCGTCTCCAAATCCACCGTCTCGCTCGTGCTCAACGGCAAAGCCCGCAAGGCACGCATCAGCGAGAAGCGGATCAAGGAGATCACCGAGGTCGCGAACAAAATGAACTTCGTGCCCAACGCAGCAGCCAGGGCGATCCGCCGCGGCCGCTTCGGGCAGCTCGGCCTGCTGCTCTCCAACATCCCGCAGCGGGCGATTCTGCTGCCCGGCCTGCTCGAATCGATACGCGAGACGCTGTCCGAGAAGGATCAGTTGCTGCTCCTGGGACAGTTGCCGGATGAAAAACTGACCGACGACGACGAGCTGCCGCGCGTGCTGCGCGAGTGGGCTGCCGACGGCCTGCTGATCAACTATCTCGAAGCCGTGCCCGAGCGCATGCGGCAGCTGCTCGATGAGCATCGCGTGCCGACGGTGTGGCTGAACATCAAGCGCGACACCGACGCGGTGTATGCCGACAACAAGGGTGCCGGCAAGGCCGCGACCGAGCACCTGCTCGGGCTGGGCCATACAAAGATTGCGTATCTCGCGATGGGCATCACCGGGCATTACTCGAAGATCGATCGCGAGGCGGGGTATCGCGAGGCCATGGAGGCAGCCGGCCAAACGCCGAGCGTGCATCAGTGGAAGGCGTCGGTGCACGCCTCGCAGCGCGTCGCCGAGATCCGCAAGTGGATGGAGGCCCAGCGCGACGCCGGCACCATGCCCACCGCGCTCGTGACGTACGGCCAGGGC
>JBCCQU010000118.1:0-6952 GCA_039208875.1 Planctomycetota bacterium | reverse complement strand
TCGAGAACTGGGCGCAGTTCAGCCTTCGCGAGATATTGCCGGGCGATGGCATCGGTGACATCGTTGCGCAGGGGGCGAAGACGAGCTTCTGCATTATCGATCTCGAGGTGCACGACAACACGTTGCCGAACTTCGCGGTGCGGTCGGAGTTCAATTCGTGCGGCAGCATCATCCAGGGGCTGTCGGTCGGCTGGATTGATATCTACGGCAAGTACCTCGACGGGCAGTGGATCGATATCACGAACGTACCGCCGGGCGAGTACTGGCTGGAGTCGGTCGTCGATCCCGATGACCACTTTGTCGAGAGCGACGAGACGAACAACGCGGCGTACGTGAAGGTCACGATTCCAAGCGGTGATTCGGATGCGTTGGAAGCTGACGGCTACGAGCCGAACCAATCGCTGAGCGAGGCGATGTCGTATCCGGAGGGCGGGCCGAAGAGCCCGAATCTGGGTCCGTGCGGGCCGGAGCGTGTCGTCGAGGAGCTGTCGATTCATGCGCCGGGCGAGGACGATTACTTCCGTTTCTATCTGCCGGAGGTCGGCGGTCCGAACGACTTCGTGCGGATCGACTTTGACCACAGCGATGGCGATCTCGACCTGGAGCTTTTCAACGACGTCGGCAGCTTCCTCGATAGCAGCGACAGCGTTTCGGACTTCGAAGAGATCTCGCTCGCCGGACGCAGCGCCGGCTGGTACGGCGTGCGTGTCTTTGGCTGGAACGGCGCCACGAATCCGTCGTACGACCTGACCGTCAATCCGTCGGCAAACGACGCGCCGACGATCACGCTGCTCACGCCGCCGCCGGGCGATACGCGGCGTCGCCACGGGCAGGAGACCTACACCGTTGATTGGTTGGCGGCCGATGCGGAAGGCAACGACACGTGGGTGACGGTGTATGTGAACGAAAGCCCGACGTTTGATGGCAAAGAAGTGCTGCTGCCAACGAGCCTGCACACGCCCGGTTGGATGGGGTTCCACATCGTCAACTCGGCCTACTTCTTTCCCGGCACGTACTACGTCTACGCCAGCATCACCGACGGCGGCTCGTTCAGCGGCGCCTGGTCCGACGGCACGATCACGTTCTTCGACGACACCTTCGCGTGCATTGCCGATCAGGCTGAGCCGTTCGGCGTGCTGAACTACTACGACGTGGTTGGCTACTTCGATCTCGTCGCGGTCAACGATCAGATCGCGGACATCGTCGATCCGCTGGGCGAGCTGGACTTCAACGACGTGCTGGCCATGCTGGGCGTGCTGGAAGCCGGTTGCGGGTTCTGATTGCGGGCGGCCAGCGGACCGGCTTCACGGGTGTTGCGTCGCGACGGACGCGGTGCAACGATCGTGGCATGGATAGCCGAGGCTCAAGGGTTGGTGTTGTCGCTGTTGCAGCGGTGGGTCTGCTCGCGGGTTGCGGGTCGGATGATCGACCGGATGCTGGGTTCGCGGACGAAGCTGTGACCGACGCGCAGCCGCCGGCCGAGATTCGGGCGTGGATGGATCGGCTGACCGTCGATCACGAGTACGACCCGGAGACGGGCTTCATCGTGGCGAAGGAAGTGGTGTCGTTGCCGGCTGTTATCGCGGCGGGCCAGGAAGCGACCGAGCTGATCGGGATGCCGGGGTCGGGATTGGTCGTGGTCTTCGCGACGGCCGACCGCTGTGCGCCGTGCCAGCAGTACAAGAAGTCCGCACTCAACGACAAAGCGGTCATCGAGATGCTGAGCAGGCCCGGCGTGCGGGCGGTGCACGTCGAGGTCGATCGGCAGCCAGAGTTGGCAGCGTCGCGGCTCGGCAGCAAGGCGATACCGCTGACCTATTTGTTCGACGACGGCGTGCGCGTCGCCGAGCTCCGCGGTCAGCGCTCGGCTGACGAGCTGCTCGACTGGCTCGGACAATTTGATCCTGAGTCGTGATGACGACTGCGCAGCGTTGACGTTTCGCTGCGTGCATGTGCTTCGAGCTTGTGCACCAGCAGCGCCGGTGTGCAAAGTTTGTGGACACGTCGCGAAGGGTCGCGTAACGCTCTGCGAAGTTTCTTTGTAGCGATTACTCGAAGCTCATGCGCATCTCGCCATGCTGATCCAGCGCGCAAGTGATTGCAAAATCGATGCGTGTCCGTCGCGTTGTTTACGGAGCATGTAAACCGACAAATCGCATGAGGTTTGGCACAAATGCAATCGAGTAAAATGCTGAATCGTGCGCGCGGTTTGTAGCGAACCGGCGGCGCAAACATGCGCTCTATAAGCAGATATCTTGCTCTCGAAGTCGCGTCCTGCGTGCTTGCAGCTGGAGCGAGCCTCGCTGTGCTCGCAGCCTTCGCTGAAGAGTTTGCGACCGGCGCGACGTGGAGCGGTTTGAATCCGACCGGCGGCGGCCCGGGCTTCGGTCTATTGCTCGGTACCGGATGCGCGAGTCTGTTTGTTCGCTCGTCGTGGGTGCGTTCGATGCCCGCGTTGAACGCGACAGCGTTTGCTGCAGTGATGAGCGCCGCGTGCGGCGCGTTGTTCTACATCTTCGCCTCCCGAATCTCGGCGTTCGACAGCATCGAGCTGGCGCCGCTGACCTCGGGAGTCATCGGATCGTTCTTTGTCCCCAGGGTGGTCGTTGCAGTCCTCAACGAAACGTGGTCCCGTGCTGAAAGTCAGCAACCGGAGAAGGGGCACGCCTAGGTCGGTTTGCAACAGTCATTCTTGGGTCTTTTCAACAGCGGGGTGGGCCCGCTCATCGTCAGGAGACCGCGATGCCAACGCTTGATTTGTTTGGATACAACGTCGTGTTCAACCTCTTGTCGCTCACCGTGGCGACAATGTTTGCAGCGACACTGTTCTTCTTCTTCGCGCCCCGCGTGAACAAGAAGTATCGTGCGGCCATGGTCGTGACCGGCCTTGTGACCGCGATCGCCTTCTACCACTACTGACAGATCCGCGATTCGTTCGAGGCGGCTTTCACCTTGACCGGCGGCGCATATGTCGCGAGCGGCAAGCCGTTCAACGACTTCTACCGCTACGCCGACTGGCTGCTGACCGTGCCGCTGCTCATGGTTGAGCTGATCGCGGTTATGGCGTTGACGCGGGCGGAGTCGGCGAAGTACCTGCGGATTCTGATTCCGATGGTGATCGCGATGATTGTGCTCGGCTACCCGGGCGAGGCTGCCATCGTTTCGGCTGACGGCACCCCCTTCGCCATCTGGGGCTGGTTCGCCGCCAGCATGGTTCCGTTCTTGATCATCCTCGTGGTGCTGTTCACGCAGCTCACCGCAGCGGTCAACAAGCAGCCCGAGGGCGTGCGTCCGCTGATCAACTTCGCACGCCTCGTCGTGCTGGTGACCTGGTCGTTCTACCCGATTGCTTACGTGATCGGTGCGCTCGGCAAGGGTGAGGATGGCTCGCTGAGCGCTGGTGCTGTCGTCGGCCTGCAGGTCGGCTACACCATCGCCGACATCACCGCCAAGGCAGGCTTCGGCGTCGTGATCTACATGATCGCCCGCCGCAAGAGCGAGATCGAAGGCTACGAGGGCGAGACCGCCCCGACAGCCGCAGCTGCCTGATACAGACACACAAGCAGCTTGGAGCACTCCGGTTTCCAACTGCAGAGATCTCTGCGAGCCCGTGGGTGAAAGCCCGCGGGCTCAATTGAAATGAGCACGATCACGCCATCCCAGCCCCGTGCAGCATCGGCAAGCCAAGCCGCGGTGGCAGCTCCGGTGGCTGGTGCGACGACGAGCACGCGGGCGAGTGGTAGCCGCGAATCGAAGTCAGCATCGAAGTCAGCATCGAAATCAGCGTGCGTCATCGGGGCCGGCTTCGCGGGTATCGCCTCGGCGCTGCGGCTGGCTGCCCAAGGCATCGAGACAACGCTCGTCGATCGCCTGCCCGAGCTCGGCGGCCGGGCACGCACCTTCGAGCGCGACGGCTTCACGTTCGATGCCGGGCCGACGGTCATCACCGCGCCGTACCTGCTCGACGAGCTGTTCCAGTTGTTCGGCGAGTCGCTGCACGATCACGTCGACCTTCGGCCCGTGACGCCGTGGTACCGCGTGCAGTGGGAGGACGGCGCGACGTTCGACTACGGCGGCGGCGTCGACCAGATGTGCGAACAGATCGCACGCTTCAATCGCGATGACCAGGACGGCTACCGGCGAATGCTGGAGCGTGCGGAGGAGATCTACCGCATCGGCTACGAGCAGCTCGGCGATCAGCCGTTCAACACGATCGGATCGATGCTGAAAGCTGTGCCGGACATGGTGCGGCTCGGCGCGCAGCGATCGATGTACTCGTTCGTCGCATCGCACATCCGCAACGAACGGCTGCGTCAGGTGTTCACATTCCAGCCATTACTCGTGGGTGGCAACCCGTTCACGACGTCGTGCATCTACGCCCTCATCCAGCCGCTCGAGCAACGCTTCGGCGTGCACTACGCCATGGGCGGCACCACCGCGATCATCCGAGCGCTCGGCGGCCTGCTCGAGCGGGCCGGCGTGCACGTCGTTCTGGGCGATAGCGTCGAGAGCATCGAGACAGCCGGCGATAGCGTCCGCTCGGTTCGGCTGGAGTCCGGCACCAAGATCGGATGCGATGTCGCGGTGTCGGCTGGCGATCCGGTGCGGCTGTACACATCGCTCTTGCCGAGCACGGGCCGGCACGCGCGGACGCGGCTGCGTGCCAAGTCCATGAAGCTGTCGATGGGCCTGTTCGTGTCCTACTTTGGCACGACCAAGACCTACCCAGATCTTGCGCACCACACGATTCTGCTGAGCAACCGCTACAAGGATTTGCTCAAGGACATCTTCGATCGCGGCGTCGTGCCCGACGATCCGAGCTTGTACGTGCACGCCCCGACGCGGAGCGATCCGTCGATGGCCCCTGCGGACAACGAGTGCTTCTATGCGCTCGCGCCGGTGCCGAACCTCAAGCACTTCGACGACTGGGCCGACCGCACCGAGCGATTCCACGATCTCGTGCTCGATCGCATCGAGCAGCACATGGCCCCGGGCTTGCAAGAGTCGCTCGCGACAAAATTCGCGGTCACGCCCGAGTACTTCCAGACCGAGCTCGATTCGCCGGCCGGCGCTGGCTTCAGCGTGCAGCCGGTGCTGTCGCAGTCGGCGTACATGCGTTTCCACAACCGCTGCCCGCACTATCGCAATCTCTACTTGGCCGGTGCCGGCACGCATCCCGGCGCGGGCATCCCCGGCACGCTGTGCACCGCCAAGACAGCCATGCGGTGCATGGCCCGCGACGGCGTCGTTTCTGCATCGACCGGAGGCCTGGCATGATCGCTTCGCCGCACCACCCGAGCCCGCATCAGCAGTTGTTCGGCGCCGTCGATCCCGAGGATGTGCTGCGTCGCTGCGGTCGGACGTTCTACGCAGCGGCAAAGGTGCTGCCCGCGACAACTCGCCGCGAGCTCGCGCTGCTGTACGCCATGTGCCGGGCCATCGATGACAGCGCCGATGCGACGGACGCGGGCGAGGCGGACGACCTGCTGCAGCAGATCTCGGACGGCCTGGATGGGCGGGATATCGGGTCGCCGCTGGTGAGCGCTTTCCGGGAGCTCGCCGGCCGGCACGATGTCCCGCTCGTTCTCGTCCAACAACTGATCGACGGCGTGCGTGCCGACCTCGGCGAGGTTCGCATCAAGAGTCTCGATGAGCTGTTGCGCTACTCGTATCGCGTCGCGTCCACGGTCGGCCTGATGATGTGCCGCATCCTGCGAGTGCCGACAGAGGGCGATCCGTTCGCGATCGATCTCGGCATCGGCATGCAGCTCACAAACATCGCCCGCGATGTGATGGAAGACGCTGCATCGGGGCGTGTGTACCTGCCGGGCGATTGGGTGCCGAGCGAGACGGTGCTCGCAGCTGCAAACGAGCAAAACCACACAGAAGTTTGCGCTGCGATCGCGAGGCTTCTCGACGTCGCCGATCAGTACTACGAGAGCGCCGAGCTGGGCATGCAGTTTCTGCCGGTTGCTGTACGCGGCGGCATCCGCGCTGCCGCATGGAATTACCGAGCGATCGGCTCGGTCATTCGGCGCGACATCGAGCAGTCGCTCGCCGACCGTGCGCGGACATCCGGTGCGGGCAAGGCTGTGCGCACCGGCCTGGCGTTGTGGGCGTCCGTGCTGGAGTCGCTGCCGCTCGGCCCGACGGATCCGCACAACGAGGAGTTGCACGGCGCCGTTCGAGCGCTCAGACTGGCTGCAACGTGAGCTCAGCCAGCCGTCCGACGCCCGACGCCAAACATCACCGCATCGCGGTCGTGGGGGCCGGGTGTGCGGGCAGCAGCCTCGCGGTCGAGTTCGCCGCTCGCGGCATCGATGCAGACGTCACGCTGTTCGACCCCGCCGAGCCGGCAGCCGATCGAACGTGGTGCTTCTGGGAAACCACGCCGCACCGCTTCGCCGATGCGATCACCAAGCGTTGGCCACGCGTCACCGTGCGCGGCGGCGGCACCGAAAGCACCATCGATGTCGGCGATACCCCGTACGCGTGCGTGCGCGCGTCTGATTTTCATCGGCTCGCTGCGGAAGCCATCGATGCCTCGGGCTGTACCGTGCGGCGCGGCGTGTCGGTCGAAGCGATCCGCGAAACCGACACCGGCGTCGAACTCGATCTTGCGAGCCATGGCGCAACGCTGGGCACGGAGAAGTTCGATTTCGTTTTCGATGGTCGCCCGCAGCGGAAGCTGGATGCAGCGAATGAATCCGAGCCGACGCTGCTGCAGCACTTTGGTGGCATCGAGCTGGCTGTGCCCGCGGGCACGCTGGATACATCCGTCGCGACGCTGATGGATTTCGATGTGCCGCAGCACGACGGTGCGCACTTCATGTACGCGTTGCCGTTTGCGTCCGACCGCGTGCTGGTCGAGTCGACGTTTCTCACACCGAAGGTCGGCCGGGGCATCGATTACGAAGCCAACGCGATGACCTATGCCCGCGAGGTGCTCGGC
>JBCCQU010000117.1:0-6959 GCA_039208875.1 Planctomycetota bacterium | reverse complement strand
TCGAGATTTGGCCTTCGAAGTTGATAGCTGGCGGTGCGTCGTCTCGGAGTTCCAGCCTGAACGTTCCCGATGTGGCGAATCCGCCGATCTCGGGTGTTTGTGATCCTGCAGAAAGCGTGAGCGCGAGATTTCCGTTGCCATTGGAGTCGAACTTTCCAGATGCTGAGAAGCTCGCGCCGAGCACGGTGATGTCCGCGTCGCCACTGACTGTGAACTCAAAGAGCGTCGTTTGAACTGGGAAAGTGATCGTTCGACTTTGATATGCGAGTAATGCGTTGCTGATCGCGAAGCCGCCGAAGTCGAAGTTTGTCGCGGAAGCTTCGAGGTCGAACTCGCCATCGGAATCGATAGTGCCGGTGAAGGCAACCGCCCCGCTGCCAGCGACACCCGACACGGTGCCATTGAAGCCAATTTCGGCTGACGTTGCATCGGTGACGATGAGCGAGAATGTTCCCGTCGCGGAAAGACCGCCGAGCGACGGTGTACCTGAAGCCAGTGTCAGTTGAAGTTCACCGTTGCCGTCTGTATCGATCTCGCCGGATATAGAGAAGCTCGCGCCGATCGCGTCGACGGTGGCAGCGCCGGCGAACTCGATGGAGACGTCGCCGGGGGTGTTGCCGAGGACGGCGAGCGCGGCCTGATGAATGGTGAAGCCGCCGAGAGAGACATCGGTGGTGCCCGTTGTGAAACGGAAAGAGCCATCGGGCTGGATGTTGCCGGTGAAGGCGAGCGAGCCGCCGACGCCCGGGATGCTCGCGAGGGAGCCGGCGAAGGCAATCGTTGTTGCGCCGCCCGCGACGCGCACGATCGAGAACGATGCGGCGGCACCGCCCGTGAGGCCACCCAGTGCCATCGTCGGATCACCGGTATCGAGGGACATCTCGAGCGAGCCGGTGATATCGGTGTTGACTTGGAGTTGGCCGTCGACGGTGAAGGTTGCACCGAGGGCCTCAGCGGTGCCCTCGATTTCGAGTCTGATGCCGTTCGCATCGGAGACGATGATGACGACGGCGTCGGAGATGATGACGCCGCCGAGACTGAGCGTGCCGACTTCGGCACTGGCTTCGAAGGGGACGAAACCGCCGCCGGTTGGTGGGGTGATGCGGAAGCGGAACTCGGCGTCAGACACGATGCCCGCGATATCGAGCGTTGCTTCGAGCTCGATGCCGCCGACGCGACGGAGGGGATCGTTCGAGGCGAGGTCGTAGCCTGGCGTGAATGCGCGGAGCGACGCGGCGGTTTGCACGCCGGCCGCGATATTGAAGAAGCTTGGGTCAAGGCCGAGGGCTGCGAGTGCTTGTGCGAGTTGCGATGCGTTGCCGCCGGCTGAGTCGAGGGTCGCGAGTATCTCTGCGCGCGGCAGCGGGACGGTGTCGCCAAAGGCTGCGCGGAGCGCTGCGAGCGGATCATCACCCATCGAGGGCGGTGCTGGCAGTGTGAAATCCTGCACGTCGAGCGTTGCATCGACCTGCAGGCCGGCGAGCCACGGGATGGAGCCGGTGACACGGAGTGCGGTGAGGCCGAGGTCGAGGTCTTGGCCCGGGTTGTCTGGATCGGGGACAACGCCGCCGAATATTCGGCCGTTGCCGAGCTCGATGCCGAACAGCTTGGCATTGAGCAGGCCTTCGATGTATGTGTTGGCGGCGAAGCGTTGCGCGCCGGTCTGGATATCGCTCGCCACGGTCTGCAACGCGGCTTCAACGGCTGCGAAGTTCACTGAGCCGTCGGGGTTGATGTAGGTCTGTCGGAAGAGGTCGTTGAACGTTGCTGGGTCGCCGGCGAGGGCGTCTTGCAGCGTCTGGGGCATGAGCGTGGAGTAGCTGATCGGCAGATAAGCCTGTGCACGGCTGAACTCGACGACTTCGAGCAGTGAGTCTTGCACGGCCTCGAGGAAAGCCGGCCCTTCGCTGAAGAGCGTGAACAGGAAATCGAGCTCGCCGTCGGTGTCTTCGAAGGTTTGGCCGGTCTGCTCGGCGCGATCGATAATGGCCTGGATGACGACGGCGGGATCAACGAGGAGCTTCGGCTGGTAGACACCGGTGGATAGCAGCAAGCCTCCGTTGGCGAGCATGCGATCGAGCAGTTCTTGCGAGCTGACCGGGATCTTGCCGAGTTGCACGGGGTCGTTCAGATCGGTGTCGATGTGGACGTTGTTTTCAAGCAGTGTGGAGTTGGAGCCGAACTGCACAAGCGACATGGATGTGGTGAAGCCGCCGACGGTGAGATCGATGCTGGTGAGTTGCCCCCATGCGGGATCGAAGGGGTTGTAGCCACCCTCCGGGATGCCGCCCTGCGTGAGTGCCGTGATGACAGCGGCGGCATCGAAGGGTAGTTCGTACGCGATGGTGGTTTGGTCGGACACGCCGGCTGCGACGAGCTGTGAGAGGAGATTGCCGACCGCACCGAAGGCGGTTGTGCCTAGCAGTGCGACGGAGTCGATGATGTTTGCGGTGAGGCCGTAGCTGATGCCGTTCTTGGAGATGCCGAGCTGGACGCCGGCGAGCGGATCGCCGACTGGCAGGCCGAAGACGGTCGGCTGGATGGAGCCTTCGATGAGCAGGCGAGGGTTGAAGGCGTCGCTCACGATAAATGCTGCGGTTTCGGTGATGGACTCACGAACGGCGGCGCTGAGTGTCTGCGTGATGAGTGCCGTTGCTTCGCTGATGTACTCGATCGGGATGATCCGGTCGACTCCGAGTGATGCGGGGTCGAGGCTTGTCAGCAGGCCGAGGGGATCGAGCGGCTCGCCGGCCTGTGCGGGTGTGCGGATGCCGAGGGCGACAAGATTGGACGCGACATCGAGCCCCGTGTTGATGCCCTTGGCGATCGCGCGGGGGATGGCGTTGAACAGATCGGCGACGACGGCGTTTGCGAGTGTGATGGCGTCATTGAGTTGGGTCTGCAGGCTGCCTGCGATCTCGTTGACGTCTTGTCCGCCGTTTGACGCGAGCGCGTTGAGTACCGCATCGATGTTGAGCTGATCGCGGAGCAGCTCGATGAACTGCGCATCGGTGAGGTCTATCCAGTCGGTGCCGACGGGCAGCGAGGACGCGAGCAGCGTCGCGAGTGCTGACGCGGATGGATCGGCCTGGATGTCATCGAGCATCGACGCTGCGACGGTCTCGAAGAACAGTTGACCTTGCGCGACGGCACCGCTCGCGAGATTGCTGAAGAAGGCGTTGAGTGCTGTTGCGGTGGCGATGGCGAGGCCGTCGGTCTGGAGTAGCACGCCGAAGTCGGCCTGGGCTGGGAAGAGCATGCCGAGCGGGTTGGTGTCGGCGGGTGCTTGGAAGAGCGTGCCGAAGGTTGGGTTGATTGGGTCGCGAAGATCGAACAAGAGGGTGGCGTCAGCGAGCGGCACGCCGAGCATGCGGATATCGCCGAAGCCGAGCAGCACTAGGCCATCGGTGGCTTGGTTGCCATCGATTGGCAGCGAGATGTTTGCGGCGAGCGTTGCTGTGCCGGAGATGGTGCCGGCGACTGCGACATGCGTGAGTTCACCTTGGATGGCGAGCGTGATGGGCTGCGTCCACGTGGGGAGGACGGATTGCGAGTTGTCGTCCCAGAGGGATTGAACGACGCCGCGGATTGCCGTCGGGTCGGCGAGGCTTATCTCGAATGGATTCGGACTCTGGCCGAGATCACTTGGGGTATTGATGTCTGCGGGGTCTGGCAGGACAGTGGTGCCGAACTGCACGGTGCCGGCGACGCCGGAGATGATGAAGCCGGATTGGCCGAGCACGATGGCAAGCGGGACGCTGAGTGTGACGCCGACGGGGCCGGCGGTGGTGAGCGCGATGGCGCCTTCGGCTCCGTAATCGCCGACGACGAGTCCGCCCTCGATGCCGAGGTAGTACACGGGCGCATCGCCCGGGCCTGGGTCGGCATCGACAACACCGACAGCGATGGAACCGCCGACCTGAATCGGCCCGAGGTCGACGCCGAGCTCGAAGGACAGGCCGGAAAGAGAGACGATCGGGAATTGGCCTTGGATGAGCTTGGTGAGATCGATCTCGAGATCGTTGAAATCGCTGCCGATGTCGAACGAGAAGTCATCGGGGAACCAGCTCGGCGTGCCGGCTCGACCTGAGACAAAGAGGTTGAGTGCTGCGGGATCAGCGATGCCGGTGATGCCGCTGAAGCCGGAGCCGCCGTCGGCATATTCGAAGAAGCCCTCGTTGAACTTGAACTTGATGCCGGTGACGCCGAGCGGCAGAAACTCGCTGAACAGGCTGTCGAGCAGGCTTGGTGAGCCATCGGTACGTGAGATGAGGTCAACGGCGATCGCGTCGATGGCTTCGAAGTCGGGGATGCCGCCGTCGAGGAGTTTGAGGTTGTCGATGGTGCCGGACAGACCGATGGCGGGCGAGGCGATGGAGAAGTTGAAGGTGGCGAGTGGCTGACCGGGGTCGGGGTTGAAGTCGATGACGAGGCCAGGGCTGCCGCCGGTGCCGGGGACGGCGCTGAGTTGGATGAAGTCGCCGACTGAAGCGGAGATGGAGCCGACGGTGAGCGACTCGAGTCGCGGGGTGATCGAGACGAGGTTGATCGGATCGTCGAGGAAGTTGTCGGGTGCGGCGATGTCAAGACCGAAGTCGAAGCCGAGATCGCTGACTTCGAGGAAGTCGCCGAGGCGGAGGTCGAAATCGAACTGTGCGGCGACATCGATGGTGGCGGTCGTGACATTGCCGGTGCGAGAGATAGCGCCGGCAAGATCGATGGTGGCGCCGAGGAAGTCGATGCCGGTGCCGGATGAGCTCTGGACTTGGTTGTTGGCGGCGTCGCTATCGACCTGCAGCACGCCGGTGACAGTCGGCTGCAAGACGCCGCCGGAGTAGCCGGCAAAGAGCAACTCGCCTTGGAAGACAAACTCGCCGACCGTGAAATCCTCGAAGCCGACGCGGATGTCTGCGAGTTCGATCGGCTCGACTCTGCGCTCGGCGACGTTGAAGCCGAGGGTGAAGTCGAACGTGTTGGGTGTGCCGCCATCGTCTGCGGGCTCGGCACCAATCGAGAGTGTCGGTGTGAAGGGCGTGATCTGGTCGAGCAGGGTGAGGTCGAACTCACCGGAAGCGGTGAGCGTGAACTGATTGAAGTCGGTGTAGCCGTCGGGCTGCTGGGCGAAGTCGAGCAACAGGTTTTTGACATCGAAGGGGACGAAGCCGCTGAGGCCGAGGCTTGCGAGCACGCCGGCTTGGCTATCGAGTTCGATCTCGCCGATACCGAACCGAGGTTGATCGTTGACGATGTTGAAACGGAAGTCGGCAGCGGTGAAGGTGACAGCCGCGAACGCGGACTGGCCATCGTCAAGCCGGAGCTCGGCCTCGGCGACGGTGAGGATGTCTGTGTTGTCGTCGCTATCGAGGCGGAAGACGGTGTCTGTCAGTTCAATCTGGAAGAATGCACCGGGCCCGAAGCCGGCAGCAATGGTGCCGATCTCGAGCAAGAGGTCGCCCGTCGCGACATCGATCTGGCCGTCAATTTCGGCGATGTTAGCAGTAAAGGGCTGGGTGCCATTCGGAAAGAGCTGGACCTGCTGGAGTTCGAGCGTGATGGTGCCGAGCGTGACGCCGCTTTCGGACGCGGGGCGGTAGACGTATCCGGAGTACGTTACGACGAGATCATCCACGCGGAGCAGCGGGTCGGCAGCAGGGCCGAACTCCCAAACATCTTCGGTTGCCATCGAGGCGGTGAGGGTGCCGATCTCGAAACCATCGATGATGTCGTCGCTGCTGTCGTCGTAGAGCGCGATGGACGCGAGCTGTGCGGTGACGCCGGCAGATTCGAGCGCGCCGAGCGCAGTGACGGTGATGTCGGTCGCGGACGCGATGGGATCGCCGGGAACCGGCATCGCGGCGTAATCGATGCTGTCGATTTCGAGCCGCAGGACATCCGGCACGACGAGGTTGATCTGCGACGCGTTGAAGCTGGTGAGGGTCGGCAGGCCCGAGGTTTGCACGGAACCAGACGCGAGATCGGCTGTGAGCGACCACTCGCCGATCGCGACGGCCGTGCCGCTCGCTTCGAATCCGTTGATCGCCAGGTCGCCCGCGAGATCCGCCTGCAGACTGAGGGCGACAGCGATGATCGGGCCGTTGATGTCGATCGAGCCTTGCAGTTGCGCTTGGCCGTTGAGTGTGCCGGCGGGGCCGTCTGAGGCCGCGGTGAGGATGCCCGCGACTTCGTTGCCGGCGTAAGGCGTCCCGGCCGCGGTGGGCAGAGCGGTGGGCAGGCCGGTGTCATCGGTGCCGCCGAAGGCGAGAAAGCCTTCGGCTTCGAGAGAGCCGAGCGAGCCGCCGAGCGGGAGGGTGAGGCCCGAGAAGCCAGCGCGGATGGCCGGGGTTTCGGTGAGTCGATAGCCGCTGCTGTTGAAGGTGACGCCGAAGGTCAGAGGTAGCGTTGTCGCAGCGACCCACTGGGAGCCATCCCACAGTTCGAGCGTTGTCGCGATGTCAACATCGCTGATCGCCTGGCCGATCGTGTCGGTAAGTCGCGACGAAGCGAGACGACCTGTGAACTCGGCGGAGATTTCGCCGCCGATACTGGCCGAGCCGCCGACGCGTTCAATCTCGAACGGCACGATGCCACCGAGCGTGAGGTCTTTGCGGAGTTCGGCGGGTAGCGTCCAGTCGAGCGTGAGCGTGCCGGTCGCTGGATCGATGGATGCGATATCCGCAAGGCCGGCTGCAGCGGAGCCGGCGAATTCGGGCAGGAATTCACCGGCAAGTGCGCCGAAGTCGAGTGATCCGACCGTTGGCAGGCCCGCTTCGGGGCGGAACGCGAAATCCGCGATATCAAGTGCGAGGCCAGAGAAGTCGGCAAAGCCACCACCGCCGCCCGCGAGATCAAGACCGAGACTGATGTCTCCGAAGTCGAAGAGACCGTCGAGCGAGAAGCCGTCGATGATGCCGTCGCCGTCGTCATCGAACGCCGGGATGCTCGGGACGTCGAAAGTTGGA
>JBCCQU010000116.1:0-6993 GCA_039208875.1 Planctomycetota bacterium | reverse complement strand
GTGCCTACGGCAAGCTCGGTGACTGGGACGAAGTCGTAACAAGGTAGCCGTAGGAGAACCTGCGGCTGGATCACCTCCTTTCTAAGGGATTTCCTTAGACGTGGTAGAATCCGCGATCGGCAACGATCAAAGATCGTGTGGAGAGATCCACGCCACGCTATGAGCACACTCTCGCCCGTCGCGAGACCGATGCTGCCCCTCGGGGTTGTGTCGGACTCCACTGGACTCCAGTGAGGCGGATAGTTGCACAGCGATGTGCAGCAAAGGTCAACCCGGCTGTTTGCCTTTCGCAGGCCCCGTCGACTCGGCGGGGCCTGTTTGTTTTTACATGCGTCGCGTGCTACCAACGCCTGTGATGAGCGATGACTGCGGCTGACCGCGGCTGCCCGCGCTGCTTTCAGTCACACGCTACAACGCCCGGCCAATCCCTGGTCAACGCCCCACCGCTGCGACGACAACACAACGAACGAGTCAGTCTCGGTTGACGTTGTGCTTGAGCGTCCAGGTCGCCTCGCCGATCCTGCGAGCTTCCGACGTTGGCGTCTCCGGTTGCCATATCTCAGCTGTGACGACTCGCTCGATGGTGCCGTCATCAGCTATTGCGTCTGCGGGATGAACGCTTCGCAGCAGCGGCGGATCGTTCCGTGATGGCAGCTGCATCGCGATGGCTGCCAGTTCACCGTTGATCACTCGCCACGGCGCGTTCATCATCAGCATCGACCGCGTGCCCTCGGCATTCGGCCCCCACCGCCACCGCAATTCGTACGCGGCGTTTGTGCCGAAGCGCGGCGAGCCGGCGGGCTGATCCGTGATGGCTGCCCGCGGGAACTGGAGAACGACTGCTATCTGGCCGGGCTCGGTTAACATGTAGTCGTCGTCCGTGACTTGCATCGACAGCGCGATCGCATTTTCAACGAGCGTCACGATGTCCGTATCGCTGACGAAGCCGCAGAGGAGCAGCGCGCCGAGCAGGTCGGCCCAGTCCTGCGTCCAAGGCTTTGTCGCGTCGGTGTGCCGCTGCATCGCAGCATCAACTAATAACGCCGCATCGTCGTCGCTGATGCCGTAGAGCACGCGGTAGCGAGCGGCGGTGAGAGCCGCGACGGACCGAAGCTCGTCGCCCGCGTCGGCGATTTTGAGGAGTTCGGCAGTCGGCCGCGGTGATGTGAAGTGCGACGTCCAGTCCAGCACCGCGGCATCGGCACGCTTGTCCCCGCGTCGTTCAAGTACAGCCTTCGCGAGCGGGCTCGGCAGCGCTTGCGTTGTGTGCGGCTGGCTGAGCGTCCGTTGTGTCTGGGACCGCTGCGGCTGCAAACTCGCCCGAAGCACGATTTCATCCGTCCACACCGGCGTCTCGAGAGGGTCGAATTCCTGCAGCAGCAGCGGATTGCGGGCGAGCTCTTCGATGTCTGGCCGGAACACTACTTCGATGGGTTCGTTACCGATGGGAGGCAGCCAGACAGTCGTCGCAAGGTGCCGCCGCGTAGCGATGTTGCGAGAGGTCGGTGTCCCGTGATCGAAACGAGTAACCGACGCGCCGTGGTGCAAATCATCACCGATGCGCACAAACACGTCGCCGGCAAAGATGGAGTCGGTGTTCCCGGCGTGAAGTTCGAGGATCCACCCCATGCGATCGGGAGCCTCGGCCGCCCACATCTGGTAGTCGGTATAAATCACAGCACCCAAAAACGGCGCGGCGTCAATTCCCGTTGCCACGCGTGAGCCGAGATCGAGCAACGGCTCATGATCTTCGATGAATTCAAAGTTGAAAGTCTGTTCGCTCTCGATGGTGTGCAATACCGACCAGCTCGCGACATCGCGGAAAACCTGCCGGACGGCGATAGTCGCCACCGCCCCCGGCGCGATCGGGAACAGCATCTGCGATCGGCCGTATGAACCACCTCGTCTGCGGTTCACCAGCTCATCGGCTTGCTCTTGCGTGACGACTTGTGGGCCGATGGTGCTGCGCATGTCATCCGCTGGCCCGGGATCGATCACAACAACTTCAATCAGCGACTCGGCCGCCACAATCGGCACCGACCCCACGATCTGCGGCGGCTGTTTGAGCTGAACAGCGGCACGCGGATCGCTCTTGCGGACACGCTGTTGCGCCGCGAAGCGAGAGTCGAAAGCTGCGTCTATCCAACGAACTGTTTGCTCGGGTGTCATGAGCCCCTGGTCGTACAGCGCAGCCACGATGTCGGCCCAGTCTCGGTCGGCGTTGAAGAAATGCAGGTGCGATGAATCTGTCCCGTTGCCGGCTTCAAATGCTTCGATCGCGTGTTCGGTGATGCGGTGACCGACCTCGGGCGCGGCGTAGCCCAGTCGGATTGCGCGACCAAGGGCTGGAAATCTTGAAGCGCGCTGACGACCCTCGCGACCATCGAGCAGTCTTGCCAGCAGCACCTCGACGTAACGGCTTTTCTGCGTCGGCGAGCCGTGGCCGAGCGACACAGCCTGCGTGAATCGATCGTCCCACCATTGGTCGATGCCGTCTCGCGGTTGCGTTTCGTCCGAGGGTTGCTCCGCAGAGCTCGCGAGGCTCGCGAGCGCAGCGTCGATCACGCTATTGCCTTCGCGTTCCGAGAGCGTGACGGTGTTGAGGCGTCGGACGATCTCGTCGCGGGCAGCAGCGCCGTCCGGCGAGTCGACGTCTGCCTGCCGCGCGAGCCACCAGACCGGCTTGACGGTGTTCCAGTCGAAGCCGGTCGCGGAGGCCCACACCGACGCGCCACCGATGCCCGCCGAGCCGAGCATCAGCGTGAAGCCCAGGATGACGAGCGGCATACTGCGCTTCCTCGGGCCGGGATGAACATCGGCGCTGGAGCGGAGTTGTCGGCCGCACTCGGGACATGCAAAGCCCGCGGCGAGTGGCAGCGATTCGAGGCTGAAACCACAGCGCTTGCAGCTGGCGTGCGTGCGTTCGCGAAGGGCGACGAGGCCGAATGCCGTGAGTCCTACACCGGCTGCAAGGCCTGCGATCCACGACCACAGCGCGACCGGGAGGCACAGCAGGCCGGCGATCGAGAGCGAGACGATGACGGCACGGTCGCGGCCGAGGCTGCGAGTTAATCGCGTTTGATCTTCACGTTTGCCCCGAAATCTTGCCACGACGAAATATACCTTGCCGGCTCGGGTGAGCGGCGCGGCTTGATTTACGACGGATCGACAGGCGGCACGGCAGGCACCGCGGTCACGCCAGGCTCGACCGCCTTCCGCGGCGATGGGTTCACCTCGCCGCACTTGGGACACGCGACGAGGCAGGATTCCGGCGGGTCCATCTTGCCGCCGGCGACGGAGCCGCCGCATCGCAGGCACAAGCCGCGGAGAGCGCGTGCGCGGAGATCAATAAAGCGGAGGAATCGCGAGCCAGAGCGTTCCCACATGAGCCACAAGCCGCCGAGCGCGTACATGGCGATCGCCCCGGCGAGCGGGATCCACTCCAGCAGTTGCAGCACAAACGCGACGATCAGCAGAATCACCGCGACGCCCATGCGGATGTTCCGCCAAGGCGAGATGATGCCCATGAACTCGGCCGGGATGCCGAGGTGCGTCCGTCGGCCGTGCGTCAGCAGCAGTTGGAGATCGGCGAGCGTGCCGACACCGACCGGCGTGCGTTCGAGACGCTTGATGAAGTTCGTCCGGCTATACGTCGCGAGCAGAGCGCGGACGTAGACCGTTGAACCTCGGGCGTGTGGTCGCTGCTCGGGCATGCTGTCAGAGCGTAATGCCTGCGGCGGGATATGCCAGCGGACATCGCGAGCAGCACCGCCATTCGCGTTACTGCGGGTCCGAGAGCCTTTGGTGGCGGATGACCGTGCCGGTTTCGAGGTAGACGATCTCGCGGGCGATGTCTGTCATCAGATCACCGACGCGCTCGAGCTCTCGGCCGGCCCGGAAGATCAACAGGCCGTTGGCAGAACTAGACGGCTCACGGTGCATGAGCTCGACAGTCTCGCCGAACAGCCGATGGTTGAGGGTGTCGATTGTCTTGTCGTTCGCGATGATGTCGCGGGCCGCGTCAACATCGCCATCGAGCATGGTGCGGAGGAGGTCGTGGCAGAGGATGGGCACGCGTTGGCCAAGGTCGACGAGAGCGGTCGGCCACTGCGGCGCGTGTTCGTCTTCGATGGCGTTGATGATCTTCGCGAGCGAGCACGCGTGATCGGCGACCCGCTCGACATTGTGATTGACGCGCAGAACATAAGTGATGGCACGAAAGTCGCGGGCGACGGGATTGTTCAGCGCGAGTATCCGATAGCACTCGTGCTGAATGGCCATCTCCTCTGCGTCGATGCGATCATCGTCCCTTCGCAGAGCGGCCGCGGCATCGCGGTCGAGCGTCCAAAGGGCATCGATCGCCCGCTCCACCATGTCGACCGTACTGGCAGCATGGCGATACACACGGCGCATGAGATCGCTGATGCTGCGTTCGAGCAATCCGGGCTTGCGATCCGAGGCCTCGGTCTGCGGCTTATTGGGGTTGTCGTGTGCGGGAGCGTTCATAAGTTGATAACGAAGATGCTAGACAAGAAATCAAGCATGTCGAGCGAGGCCCGTGATGTTGAGCGAAGTTCAGCTGCTTCTCGGTGGCTCAGGTCTGTGCTGTCAGCACTGCCGGGGAAAGCACCTCAGCCCGCCGCTACCTTCGGACGCAACCGGTGCCGGAGAAGCGCCGCGAGCGTGCCCGGCTCGCGGTACTCGGCCGGAGGGCGGACGTACACCTCCGCCAGTCCATCGCCGGCTCGGGCGTGCTCAGCATCGAGCGTGCGGACGGTTCCGGCGAAGCCCTCGAACGCTGCTGCGACGCGCTCGGGCTTGCTCGATCGCAGCACCACGTCCTGATCCCGGATCGCGATCGTCCGGACCGCAAGCGCCGCAGCGCCGATGCGGATCTCGGCGATCTCGAAGAGTCGATCCATAGCCGACGGCACGTCGCCGTACGCCTGTGTGAGATCTTCCCTCGCACGCTCCAGATCATCGATCGACGCAGCGGTCGCGAGCCGGCGGTACGCATCCATGCGGCGGCGATCGGACGGGATGTACGCACGCGGGATGTAACCCGAATAGCCGATCTCGACCGACGTCGAACTCGGCGGCTCGAGCGTCTCGTCGTTCTTGAACTCGTGCACCGCGCGTTCGAGCAGTCGGCAGAACATGTCGTAGCCGACGGCAGCGATGTGTCCGGACTGCTCATCGCCGAGGATGTTGCCAGCCCCGCGAATCTCGAGGTCACGCATCGCGATCTTAAAGCCCGCGCCGAGCATCGCGTACTCCTCGAGCGCGCGTAGCCGCTTCTGGGCAATCTCGCGCACCGGGCGATCGGCCGGCAGCAAGAGGTAGCAATACGCCCGGTGATGACTCCGGCCGACGCGTCCGCGAAGCTGGTGAAGTTCGGCGAGGCCGAAGCGGTCGGCATCATTGATGATCATCGTGTTCGCGGTCGAGATGTCGATGCCGGACTCGATGATGGTCGTGCTCACGAGGATGTCCGCCTCGCGACGGATGAACTTGAGCATGACTTCTTCGAGCTCGCTCGGCTGCATCTGGCCGTGGCCGATGACGACTTTGGCATCCGGTGCGAGCCGCTGAACATCATCCGCAACAGACTTGATGTTGTGCACGCGATTGTGCACGAAGTAAACCTGGCCGTCACGCGACAGCTCGCGATCGATGGCCTGCTTAATGCGGCGCGTGTTGTACGGCGTGACCTCGGTGACGATAGCGCGGCGGTCGAGCGGTGCAGTCGTGAGGCTGCTGATATCGCGCAGGCCCATCATTGCCATGTTGAGCGTCCGCGGAATCGGCGTTGCACTCAGCGTCATGACGTCGACCGTGAGTCGAAGTTGCAGCAGTTTCTCTTTGTGCTCGACACCAAAGCGTTGTTCCTCGTCGATAACAACGAGCCCGAGGTCGCTGAATCTGACATCTTTCGACAGCAGCCGATGCGTGCCGATGATGACATCGACATGGCCCTTGCGCACGTTGCGGAGCGTCTCGTTGAGCTGCTTGGTTGTCTTGAATCGGCTGAGGCTTTCGACGCGGAACGGATAGTCGGCGAAGCGCGCGCGAAAGGTGCGTTCGTGCTGCTCAGCGAGCACCGTGGTCGGCACGAGGACAGCGACCTGCTTGCCGAACTCGCAAGCCTTGAACGCCGCGCGAATGGCAAGCTCGGTCTTGCCGAAGCCGACATCGCCGCACACGAGCCGATCCATGGGTCTCGCGCTTGTCATGTCTTTCTTGATCTGGCCGAGTGCTGCGAGTTGGTCCTCCGTCTCGTCGTACGGGAACTCGGCCTCAAACTCATGCTGCCACGCTGTGTCTTCCGGAAAACGGATTCCGGGCATCGCCTCGCGAGCAGCCCGAACGCGGAGCAGCTCCGCAGCGAGATCGCGGACGCTCTCGGTCGCCTTGGCCTTCTGATTCTTCCAGCGGTTGCCGCCGAGCTTGGATAGCGGCGGCTTGCCGCGAAACCCGCCGACGTAGCGTTGCACGAGGTCGATCTGGATCGCCGGAACATGCAGCCTCGAGCCGCCGGCAAACTCAAGCGTGAGGTACTCCTCGGGATCTCGCTCATCTTTCTTTCGGCCGTCGCGGCTGCGGCCCGGCAGCTCACGTGGCTTCATCAGCGTGAGACCAACAAACGTCGCGATGCCGTGCTCGGCGTGCACAACCGTGTCGCCGACATCGAAGTCGAGAAACGTGTCGATCGCACGGCCGGTGCGCCCGGTCGCGACCGTGACGCTTCGTCTTGCCTCCGCACGATTCAGAAGCTCGTGCGATGTGATGAGCGCGATGGCGTCGTCACCCTCACCACAGATGAAGCCGCGATGCAATGACGCGACACGCACGTCGATGCGCGCACCACCACCGCCCTCGGCTGCATGCTCGTTGATGAGCGCAGCGACGCGATCACGTTCGGAGTCGTTGTGGCACGCGACGACAACCCGTGGCGCTTCAAGCGCGACCAATTCGGTGATGGCCTGCTGCGTG
>JBCCQU010000115.1:0-7000 GCA_039208875.1 Planctomycetota bacterium | reverse complement strand
TGCCCTTCTTCTGCTTCTCGAGCAGCTTGCGCTTGCGGGTCACATCGCCGCCGTAGCACTTGGCTGTGACGTCCTTGCGGAAGCCCTTGATCGTTTCGCGGGCGATGATCTTGCCGCCGATCGCGGCTTGCAGCGGGATCTCGAACTGGTGCCGCGGGATCTGTTCTTTGAGGCGGACGAGCAACGCCCGGCCTCGCATCTCCGACTTTTCGCGGTGAGTGATGAGGCTGAGCGCCTCGACCGGATCGCCGTTGATGAGCACGTCGACCTTGCAGAGGTTGTCCTGGCGGTATTCGAGCAGTTCGTAGTCCATGGTGCCGTAGCCGGCGGTCATGCCCTTGAGCTTGTCGAAGAAGTCGAAGATGAGCTCGGCCAGCGGGATCTCGAACGTGATCATGTCACGCGTTTCGCTGACGTAGGTCTGGTTCTTGAAGATGCCGCGGCGGTCGAGCGCAAGCTTCATGACGTCGCCGATGTATTCCTTCGGCACCATGATCTCGACCTTGGCGATCGGCTCTTTGATGTTGATGACCGAGCCCATGTCGGGCAGGTCGGCTGGGTTGTGGACTTCGATCTCGCTGATCTCGCCGAGCTTGCCGCGGATATCGACTTTGTACGAGACGGTGGGGGCGGTCTGCACGATGTCGAGGTTGAACTCGCGTTCGAGGCGTTCTTGGACGATGTCCATGTGCAGCAGGCCGAGGAAGCCACAGCGGAAGCCGAAGCCGAGCGCTTCGGAGTGCACGGTTTGGTAGGTGAAGGCCGCGTCGTTGATGCTGAGCTTTTCGACAGCGTCGCGCATGTCCTCGAAGTCGGCGCCCTTGGCGTCGCCGGTGGTTGCCGGATACATGTCGCAGAACACCATTTGTCGCGGCGGTTGATAGCCGGCGAGCGGCTCGGCTGCGGGGCGGAGGTCGCTGGTGATGGTGTCGCCGACGCGTACATCTGCGAGGGTTTTGATCGCCGCGACGAGGTAGCCGGTCTCGCCGGCGCCGAGCGACTTCACCTTGTTTGGCTTGGGCGTGTACTTGCCGAGCTCGGTGATGGAGTACGTGCGATCGAGGCCCATCATTCGGATCTTGTCGCCGACCTTGAGCTCGCCGTCGAAGACTCGGATGTAGATGACGACGCCGCGGTAGTCGTCGTAGATGGCGTCGAAGATGAGCGCTCGGGTCTCTTTGATCTCGCTCTTGCGAGGGTCCGGGAAGCGATCGCAGATCGCTGCGAGAAGCTCGGGGATGCCCTCGCCGGTTTTGGCGGAGACGGGGATGCAGTCCTCAGCGGGCAGGCCAAGCACCTGCTCGACTTCCATCGCGATGTCGTCTGGCATGGCCCCGGGCAAATCGATCTTGTTGAGGACGGGGATGATCTCGAGATCTTGCTCGACGGCGAGGTAGGCGTTGACGACGGTCTGGGCCTCGACGCCCTGACTTGCATCGACGACGAGCAGTGCGCCTTCGCAGGCTTTGAGTGCCCGGCTGACCTCGTAGTTGAAGTCGACGTGGCCGGGCGTGTCGATGAAGTTGAGCATGAACGGCTCGGTGGTGCCGTCCTCGCTGGTGTGCTCGTGGCCGACGGTGACGGCTGAGGCCTTGATCGTGATGCCGCGTTCGCGTTCGAGGTCCATCGAATCGAGCAGTTGCTGCTTGGCCTCACGGTCCGATACGGCTTTGGTCGCCTGCATGAGGCGGTCGGCCAGCGTCGACTTGCCGTGGTCGATGTGAGCGATGATGGAGAAGTTGCGTATGCGCATCGTTTCGGGTTCTCGATCGAGATCCGGGTCAGTCGTCCTGAGATGGGCGGAGTCCCCGCGGCCCCGGCTGCCGTAGACGGATGGTATGCCGAACAGAGCACCGGTTCATCGGCGATGTCTTCGTCCCGATTCAGCGGTTGGACGCGGGGTTCGCGGCGTCTTGAAGCTATGCGCAGCGGTATTTCGTCGCTTCTCGTGACTGCTGGACAAGGTGGGCCGCGTGGTTTGCTTTTGACGTCGCGGCCGCGAACGCTCCACCGTGCAGACCCCGCCGCCGGCTGACATGCGTGAGACAGCAGATGCCGGTGTCGGCCCGAGTTGGTGGGGCCGGGCTGTGGAGTCCCGCTTCGGGTATTCGGTTGCGTCTGCGCCGCTCATGGCGAGGTCTGCCTTTCGCAAAGAGCTGCTGGCCACGACGTTCATGCCGTTCCTGCTCGTCGCGTTCGACGGCACGGTCGTCGCGGTTCTCATCCGCATCGCGTTCGAGAATCGGCCCGGTGTCAGCGATGGCCTGCTGAACTCAATGACCGCGCTGGCAGCGGTTTCGGCCCCGCTCGCCAACATCACCAGCTTCATCTGGACACGCATCAGCCACGGCATGCCAAAGGTCCGATTCGTGACCACGCTGCAACTGGTGATTGTTGCATTGGTCGTGTCGATCGCGCTTGTGCCGTTCAATAGCTTTGGGCTTGCGTGGACCATCACCGCGGTGTTGCTGTCGCGTGCGTGCTGGTCGGGCATCATGACGATCCGGTCGACGATCTGGAAGGCGAACTATCCGGACGGCGCGCGCGCGAGGCTGACGGGCAAGTTCGCGACGGTGCAGGTTGTGTCGATGGCTTTGTTGTCGATCGGGCTGGCGGTTGCGATGGAGCAGGCCGAGTGGGCGTTCCGCGTGCTGTTGCCCATCGGCTGCGTGATGGGTCTGGTCGGGCGTCAGCTCTGGTGCTCGATGCCGGTGCGGCACGAGCGGCAACTGTTGCGAGATGAGTTGCAGGCCGGTGACAAAGGGCCGAGCTTCAATCCCGTCGCGATGGTGCGCATCCTCGCGGGCGATCGCAGCTTCGCAGTCTTCATGCTGTTCCAGTTCCTGCTCGGGCTCGGCAATATCACGTCGATGGGCCTCGTCGCGGTCGTGCTGCGCGAGCGGTTCGGCGTCGAGTATCTCGAGGGCATGCTGATCAACACCGCGGTTCCGCTGGTGCTGATGGCGAGCACCGTGCCGCTGTGGGCGAAGTTTGTCGATCGTGTGCACATCGTTGAGTTTCGAGCTGTCCACAGTTGGGTGTTTGTCGTTGCGTTGCTCGCGATGAGCTGGGGCTTGCACACGGACCAGCTTTGGCTCGTGTTCGCGTTTGCTGCGATCAAGGGCATCGCGTTCGGCGGCGGCGCGCTCGCGTGGACGCTCGGCCATCTTGACTTCGCGCCGCCCGGGCAAGTCTCGAACTACATGGGCGTACACGTCACGCTGACCGGCGTGCGCGGCGTGCTCGCGTGGGTCGTGGGTATCGCCATGTACGAGCGGGCTGAGGCTTTCATGCCCGGTGCCGGCTCGGTGGTATTCACGATTTGTGCGCTCATCACGATGGCCGGCGCTCTCGGCTTTGTTTGGATGGCGAAGCAGCGGCAGCGGGATCGGCAGGCTGATCGGTCCGAGCCGCACCCCGTTGATGAGGTGAGCGGTCCGGCGCGTGTCGGCACTTGAAACCTATACGCTTTGTGTCCAGATCTGTTGAACCAAAGAGGACTCACGCCATGCGCACGATGATGACTGTCGCAACCCTTGCCGCGATGTGTGTCAGCCTTGCTGGCTGCGCAACGCCGCGGACGATCGCCGTCCCGGGCGGCACCGCCAAGAGCCAGGCTGCCGCTGCCAGCGAGCCGCACAAGGCGCTCGATCAGTTCGTCGGTGTGTGGAGTATCGAGGGCGAGTTCACGCCGACGCCGGGCGCGGAGCCTGTGCGGTACACCGGCAGGTACGAGTCGCAGTCGGCGCTCGCCGGTCACTTCGTTGTGATGAGCCGTGAGTACGGCGTCGTCGCGGAGGATGCCGGGCGTTTCAGCGCGTTCTCGGTGCTCGGTTGGGAGCGTGCCCGCGGCTATGTGCTCACCAGCTACTCGACGGGCGGCCCGGCGACGTGGACATTTGCCAGCGGTCAGGCACCGACCGGCCCGGACCGGTTCGTGCTGTATTCAACACACCCGCGCAACCTGCCAGCCGGGGCTGCAGCCGAGGCATCATCCGTGCGGGTCGTGCTCACCATCGACGGGCCGGATCGCCAGGTGCACGAGTCTTTCGAGCGGCAGGCGGACGGCACGGAGCGGCTGGTCACGCGGGATGTGCTGACTCGGGTGCGCTAGGACCGGGCTGGGACCGCGACACTACGGCTTGGTTGCAGTGCCGCCGGCGAGCAGCACCACACCAACGACGATGGCCACGAGGCCGGCGACTTTTCGGGCGGTCATGGCCTCGCCGAGTGCAAGCCAGCCGGCGAGTGCGCCGATCGCCGGAGCGAGCGCAAACGCGATCGGCTTGACGCGGCTGACCTCGCCGAGCTGCAGCGCGGCGTAGAAGAACGCCACGCCGCCGGCTCCGGCAATCACACCGCTGCCGAGCAGCAATTGGGTCATCGTTCCGGCACCGGCTTTCGTCCAGTCGGCCGGTTCGGTCTTGGTGATCTTGATCGCGCCCCATGCCAGCGCGATGAGAATCGGGAGCGCCACGATGCTGCGCACCGCGACGGCGGTCATCGGCCCGACCTTGCCGCTGTGCAGCACTGCTTTGGTGAACACTTCGCCCACGCCCCAGCAAAGCCCCGCAAGCATCGCGAATACCAAAGCCTTCATGCGTGCAGACTACGGCATCGGGCAACCTGACGCGGTATGTCGTGCAAAACGAAGACGTCCCGCGCGAACGCGGGACGCCGGGAGGATCATGCCAGATCGAGGGGGAGATCGTGGCTTGCTCAGCGGCGGCGGCGTGCCGCGCCGAGCCCGGCGATGCCAAGCATTGCAGCGGCAGCCGGTGTCGGCACGGCGACCGCGGTGAAGTTGTCGAACGCGAGGCCGACGCCCTGCGCTGTGCCGATGTGCTCGATCACGACGTGGTTGATGCCGTCGCCAGCGGGGTTGGCTGTCAACGCAAACATCCATGCCATGCTGTCGAGCGAAGCTTCGTGCGATGGCACGAGCCCGATTGGCGACTCGATCTGATCCACGATGGAGCCGTTGCTGTCGAATCCGGTGACGAGCCATTGCTCGTACGTGCCGTCGTTGCGGCCGTCGAGATCCCAGATCTCACCGGTGGTCTGTGCCACGGGCTGATCGAATGAAATGATGAAGGCGTGAGGGTTGTCGCCGTTCGCGGTTTGATGCCGCAGGAAGTACGAACCGAGCCCCGCGAACATTGGCGTATCGCTGCCGCTCGCAGCGTTGGTTGAGAAGAAGCCGTTGGGCCTGTTGTTGCCGGTTTCTTCGATGATGGCGTTGAGGTCGGCGACGCGGTCACCGTCGGTATCGAAGCCGAACGTGACGCCGACGCCGTTGCTGTAGAACGCCATGTCGCGATCAAGTTCGGTGTTATCTGAGGGTGTGCTACGGGTGGGGAGTGATTCGAAATCGATCACCTGCGCCGAGCCGGCCGAGGCGACGAGCGCGATCGTGAGCATGCTGATCTTGGTCATGGGGTCTCTCCGCTCTCCTCGCGCAGCACTTCACTCTGCGCCAAGCGTTGGGTACATTGCTCCACGACCACCGGCCGCAGATGTCCAGAGCAACATGCCGCGAGCGGATGAGTTCGCCATGTGTGCCGGCGAGTACGCGGCCGCTGCAGACCAAGAAGGCCGTACAACCCGCAAAGTCAGCCCCGCCTTTCGCGCACTCGGACGGAGCGGGTCCGGAGCGGGGTCCGAAGATGTGCGCACAAAAACGCCCCGCGACGATGCGGGGCGCTGAGGGGGAGGCCTGCGTGAGCAGGAAGTCTTATCGGCGACGGCGAGCGATGCCCAGGCCGGCAAGCCCGAGAACGGCAGCCGCTGCGGGAGCTGGGACGGCTGCTGCACTGAAGTTGTCGAACGCCAGCCCGACGCCTTTGGCTGTGCCGGTGTATTCGATGGTCACTCTGTCGATGGCCGAGCCGAGAGCGTTGAGCGAGAACGTCCATCCGAGACTGTCAAGGTTGCCAGCCTCCGACGGCTTCAGACCAACCGGCGAAGCGATTTGATCGACGATGCCGCCAGCCGCGTCATAGCCGGTGACGAGCCACTGCTCGTAGCTGCCATCGCCGCGTGCGTCGATGTCCCATATCTCGCCGCTGGTTGCTCCGACGCCTTGATCAAACGTGATGATGAACGGCTCGGGGTTATCGCCGAGCGCGACATGGTGGCGGAGGAAGTAAGTACCAAGACTGCCGGCGAGTGCGACATCGCGGCCGTTGCCGACGTTATTCGCGTAGAAACCCTCTTGGCTATCGCGGCCGACCCGCTCGAATACAGCGTTGACGTCGGCCAAGCCGTTGCCGGTGGAGTCGAAGCCGAACGAGGCTCCGACGCCGTTGCTGGTGAAGACGACGTTGCGATCGAGTTCGACGTTATCGGCTGGTGAGCTCAGGTTGGGGAATGCTTCGAAGTCGATGACCTGAGCGGAACTTGCTGCAGCGAAAATGGCGATCGTGAGCGGTGCGAACTTGTTCATGGCGGCTTTCCTCGTCTTGAGCATCGGGCTTGCCCGGCCTCGACGCTGCGGTTGCATGTTGAGGCCCGCATGGGTGCGGGCGTAGTGAAAGCTTGCAAAACACCGAGCGAGGAGCCACGACAAATAGATGACGAGTCTGCCGCGACGACGGCACAGACGGACCAGCCGTCATAGTCAAAGCATGGGCCAGTGGGCGACGCGCATGAAAAAGCCCCGGGGCGGACCGGGGCTGATCTTGACAGCAAAACTCAGCGACTTACACCGCGGCGGGCGTGGTCGCTGTCTCGGCCGCCGGAGCTAAAGCATCATCTACACGGTTTGCTTGTATTGCTGCTATATCTTTTCCTCCTACTTGTGAGATAGCACCTGTCAAATGAGATTTTTTACGTGTACCATATCCGACAACTACAACCTCTTCAACAAGCTCTGCATTTTCGGCTAATATCACGTCAACAGTAGTTCTACCGTCAACTGCAACTTCTTGTGTTTTATATCCAACATAGCTAAAAACTAAGGTAGCGGTAGGCTCTGCTTCAATAGAATAAGTACCTTCCG
>JBCCQU010000114.1:0-7007 GCA_039208875.1 Planctomycetota bacterium | reverse complement strand
GTCGTCGGCACAACGCTGCTGCTGCCGAACTACAAAGAGCCGGGCATCGGCAAGCTCATGCAGATGGCGGTCGAGCCGCAACTGCAACGCAGCGGCATCGGTCGCAGGCTCGTCGTCGCGCTCGAAGCGCGTGCGTTCGGCGAACTCGGCCTCACCGAGGTCTTCTGCCACGCTCGCGACGACGCCATGCCGTTCTACGCGCAGCTCGGCTGGAACGTCATCGGCGAAGGCTTCATAGAAGCGGGCATCGCGCACCATCGCATGTCGCTGACATCGCCAGCCGCTGCTCCACCCGAGCCGCCGCCACCGCCCGCTGACTAACGGTGTAAGCAGTCAAGTTGGGCATCCAAAGTGGCTGACACACGCACGCGAAGGCGGGAAATCACGGTCTGGGCCGCCTGGAGTGGCCCAAGCGGATGTCATACGCCATAATGAAGGCGTGTTCGACGACGCGACCCTCAAGGATGTCTTCCACCGCCACGGCATGCGTTACACGCGGCAGCGGGCAGCTGTGTACGCCGCGCTGGCATCCACCAAGTCGCATCCCACCGCTGAGGAGCTGCTGACCGCGGTCCGCGGTGACGAGCCGGGCATCAGCCTCGGCACTGTTTACAACACGCTGGAGACGCTGATCGAGATGGGCCTGTGCCAGCGTCTCGCGCCGCCTTCGCCCGCCCACGCAGCCCGCTACGACGCGGATACGTCCGACCACGTTCACGTGGCCGCAGCCGATGGCTCGGTGATCGATCTGCCGACCGATCTCAGCGAGCGGGTGCTGGGCCAGATGCCCGCGGACCTTACGGAAGAGCTGGCCGATCGTCTCGGCGCTCCGATCGAGCGATTGAGCGTGCAGGTCGTGCTCGGCGATCGCAACAGGTAACTCCCACCGATCTTGTGCAACGGCGACCGACTCCGGCCAAACCGGCTGAAGCCGCTGTGCGCATCGACCGATAGCTCCCGCAGGGCACAGGCCCTGGGAGCACACATGTCCACCTCGACAAACACCACACCAGCCACATCGGATAACCCAGCAGACCGCCGGCAGCACGATCGCTTCGCGCTGCTCGCGCCCTACACGCCGGTTTCGGTTCGGCTCGCGGGCGAGTCCATCTTCGCGTCCGAAGGTCATGCGTACGACGTCAGCGAGGGCGGCCTCCGCTTCGAGCTCGACGATGCCATCGAGCCGGGCACCGATATCGAGGTCAAGCTCGATGTCTTCGATCGCCCGTCGCTTCCGGGTCAGCAGATCGAGCCGATCACGATCATCGCCCGCGGCACGGTGGTTTGGAACGACGACGACGACGCAGCCGGCCCCGTGCGCATGGCTGCGGTCTTCCGCACGTTCGAGTCGGTCGCCCATCACGACCGCCTGAAGACGATGCTCGGCGCCGGCCGACTCAAGCTGGCTGCCTGATCAACGGCATCCACTCTCCACAATTGAGTCGCTTCCTGCTTGCGCCCGCACGGCTCCTACCATCGCGGCGTGTTTGTTGATCGCGCCATTATCGAAGTCCGTGCAGGCAAGGGCGGCGATGGCTGCGTCTCGTTCCGCCGAATGAAGTTTCAGCCCAAGGGCGGACCCGACGGTGGCGATGGCGGCGACGGCGGCTGCGTCTGGCTTGAGGTCGATCCCGGCCTCAACACGCTGCTCGACTTCCGCGGCGTCCGCCACTGGCACGCCAAGAACGGCGAGCCCGGCACCTCCAATCACAAAGCCGGCAAGGGTGCGCCCGACCTGGTCATCCGCGTGCCGCCCGGCACCATCGTCATGGACGACGAGACCGAAGCACAGCTCGCCGACCTCGGCCCCGGCGACCGCGTCCGCATCGCACGCGGCGGGCGCGGCGGCTTCGGCAACGACCGCTTCAAGAGCGCGACCAACCAGGCACCGCGGCACGCCGACCCGGGCGAGCCGGGCGAGAAGCTGACGCTGCGTCTCGAGCTCAAGCTCATCGCCGATGCCGGGCTCATCGGCCTGCCCAACGCCGGCAAAAGCACACTGCTGAGCGCACTGACCCGGGCCGAAGCCAAGGTCGGGGCATATCCGTTCACGACGCTTTCGCCGCAGCTCGGCATCGCCGAGATCGACTCGGCCCGCCGCATCGTGCTGGCCGACATCCCCGGATTGATCGAGGGCGCAAGCAGCGGGGCGGGGCTCGGGCACGAGTTCCTCCGCCACGTTGAGCGCACACGCGTGCTGGTGCATCTTGTCGATGCCGTGCCGCCTGATGGCACCGACCCGGCTGACAACTACAAGACGATCCGCAGCGAGCTCGAAGCCTATTCGCCAGAGCTTGCGCGCACGCCCGAGGTCGTCGCGCTCAACAAGCTCGACCTGCTGCCCAAAGACGAGCGCGACGAGGCACTACAGAAGTTTGCAGCCCAACTCGATGAGCAGGGACCGACCGTGGATGTGCTGCCGCTCAGCGGCGCGGCGGGGCTCGGCCACACCGAACTGCTCGAACGCGTCTGGCAACTGCTGACCGATCAGGGCGTGAGCGCAGGCGGTTGGCACGGCCGCCGCGTGTAGCGAGGTCTAGCTCGCAGCCGGTTGCAGCAGCGCGAGCCACTCGGCGTTGCCCCCGCCGCGAGCCTTGCTTTTCTTTCGGCCCACAGCGCCCCCAAGCACCGGGCTTTTGGTTAGTCCGAGGCACTCGACGCCGAGCTCGCCGAGCGACTCGATGACGTCCCGCGTTGTGCGCTCGCCGATGTCCTCCGGCAGCACGCCGCCCACCGCGTGCTCGGTAAACGTCGGCCGATCGAGTTCGTAGTGCGGCTTGATGAGCGAGATGATCTGCGGCGGTCTTTGCCCGTCACGCCGCAGCCACCGCAGGGCTGTGGGCACCGCGAGCCGCTGCCGCGTCCAACTGAGATCGAGCACGACCAGATCCACGCCATCCGCGGGCGGCTCGGCGTGCAGCGCGTTTGTGCGCTCACGCACGTCCACCCGCTCGTCTTGTCTCAGCCGATACGCGAGCTGGCCGTAGGCGGTGTCGACCGCGATGACGGATGCAGCACCGCGGCGGAGCAGAGTGTCGGTGAAGCCGCCGGTCGAGCAGCCGAGGTCGGCAGCACGCAGGCCGGTGACGTCGAGCTGAAAGCAATCGAGCGCATGCCAGAGCTTCAGCCCGCCTCGGCTGGCGAGCGCCGGGTCGAGCGAGAGCGGGTCGCCGTATTGCTGCACAGCGTTCAGACGGCCGCGGTGGCTGCAAGCACCGGCGATACGCCGGCGGAGCCCGTGCCCGGCCCACTCCCAATACCCATACTGCGAGCGGTCGGCACGCCGACGATCGAGATGCCGAGCGAGTCGGCCTTGGCGATCATCGCCTCGCGGTCGATCATGATCACATCGCCCGTTGCCAGCGCAAGGCACCCCGCGCCTGCCTCAGCCATCTTCTCGATCGTGCGCTCGCCGACGGTCGGCACATCGGCGCGTCGATCGTGACCGGCCCGCGCGCCCTTGCACAGCACCCAGCCCTTGCTCCGGCAAAGCTGACCGGTGCGCTCGATCATGCGATCGGTGCCCTCGACGGCTTCGACCGCGATCACGTCGCGATCCTTCACAGCCATTGCCTGGCCGATATCGAGCCGGAGCAACTCGTTGAGGAACGGCCACACGAAGTCGATGTCGGCCTGCTGCGAATCGCTCGGCTTGCGGCGGGTCATCACGCCGGTCGTCGAGAGCTGATCGGGAATCGGTGCGGTCGAGTCCATCAGGGCTACCCCGTGTCGGTCGAGTTCCTCAGCGATGGCCGACAGCAGAGCGCTCGAGCGCCGGTCGTGCCTGAGCTTGTGGAACCATGCAACCGCGGTGCGCACGTCCGGCACATTGCGGACGAGCTTGAGCGGGTCGTACATGAACTTGGCTTTGTCGACGCGGCCGACCATGATCGCGTGGCGAATGCCGCGCTTGGCCATGATCGGCCCCCATGTGCCGACCCGCAGCAGGCCGACCTCGCGAAACTCGCGGCACATGCCCGGCAAATCGGCCTCGTACTGCCCGGCGAGGCCGAGCCCCATGATGCTGTGGCCGTCGCGACGCAGGCCCTCAGCGATCAGCGACGGCAGTTGCCCGCCGCCGGCGATCAACCCGATGAGCGTCGGCTCGCGCGGCGGGTCTGGCAGGATGGCAAGGGCAGCTGTCATCGGGCGAGGAATCTCCGGTGCGATCGCGCTGTATCGCGATGCTGGCGTCGTTGAGACCACTTTAGCACGCAAATTCCCCGCGGTGCGAGCTGCCAAAGACCGGCTGTCAGCCCACGTTACCAAGATCGTGTGTTGCGAGGAAGCATGTCCACCATATTTCGCGTGTGGCTTGCGACTTGCCTGCATCGCTCGTCCCTCACGGGCCGATCGGTCGATATCCCGGCAAGGCGTGAGCGCACCAAAGCGGAGTCCGAGGTTGGCCAATCGGCGGTTTCCATTGAGGCAGATTTCATCGCTCACATCCGGTCCGGGGCCGCGTGGGGCGTCACCGAAGCCTGGCTCGGCCAAGCCGTGGATCGGTGTTCATTATGTGTGCGCCGGCGCCTACGGCCGGGTGATGCTGAACCGCGACGGCTCGGGCTACGTCGCCCGCTGCCCTAAGTGCATGGGCACCGTGCGGTTCCATGTCGGCGACGGCGGCACCAGCGAGCGCATGTTCCGCGTCGCTTGCGATCGCGCGTCATAGACTCCCCGAGCATGGCAGCCACGACCAGCGGATACACCATCGGACGACGCACCGGCCTGTGCGCAGCCACCGGGCAACCACTCGAACCGGGCGAGGCCATCGAGGTCGTCCTGGCTGAACATCCCGAGCGCGACGAGCTCGATCGTCTGGAGTTCGGCGTCGAAGCGTGGGACGGCGGCGCGCGCCCCGAGCCGCCGTTGGCGGTGTTCGCGCACTGGCATTCGGTCGCGCCAGAGCCCAACGCCAAGCCCAGGCTACTCGTCGAGGATGCGGAGCTGATGGACGTCTTCGAGCAGTTGGCCGAGGCGACCGAACGCAAGCGACTCGTCTTCCGGTATCTGCTCGCGCTCATCCTGATGCGGCGCAAGGCGCTGGTGCTCGAAGGTATCCAGCGCGGCGACCCGGAACGACTGCTCGTGCGCCCGCGTGGCACAGACAAGGAAAGCCCGGCGATTGAGGTCGTCGATCCCGGCATGGATGACGAAGCCATCGCTGAGGGCATCGAGGCGTTGTCGGCGGTGATCTCGCCCGGGGCTGTGTCGTGATGGGCACGAGACGACCTTCGGCCTTCGCGATTGGCTTGGCAGCAGCGATCGGCGCGGCGATGCTCGCCGGTTGCGAGAACGGCGACCGACGCCCGGCGATTGATCCGCCCAACGGGACGCAAGCTCAAAACGCCGAGCCTGTGCCGACGTACAGCGACGTCGTCGAGACGGTCAACGCCAACGCCGATCGTCTCGATCAGCTGCGCGCATCCGTGGTCATCACGGTGCGCCGGCCCGATCCCGAAGATCCCGATGAGCTGGTGCAGGATCAGGCGGAGGGCACGTTTCAGCTCGATCGCCCGAGCAACGTGGCGTTGTCCGTCCGCCGACTGGGCGAGACGTTCTTCTGGCTCGGGTCAGACGCCGACCGTTATTGGTGGCTCGACTTGCGGGATAAGGATGACAAGTACGCTTTGGTCGGTCGGCACGATCTGGCCACGCCGGAGATCGCGGGCGACCTCGGCCTGCCCGTGCATCCGCTCGAGCTGCTCGACTTGATGGGACTGACAGGTCTGCCGCCGGTGGACACGACGACCGTCGGCCCGCCGCGCGAGGGCAACGTGGCGTGGGGTGATGATCGGCAGACGGTGGTCGTCGATGTGCCGTCGCGGTGGGGCACGCGGCGTGTCACGCTCGAGGGGGGCAGCCTGCTGCCGATCCGTGTCGAACTGCTCGATGAAGCGGGAGCGGTGATCTTGTCGTCGGAGCTTTCCGAGCACGAGTTTGTGCGTGAGCGTCGCGGCGGCATCGGACCCAAGCTGGCGTCGCGGGCGTCGGTCATGAACCCGGCTGAGAACACGCGGATCAGCATCAAGCTGTTCAACGCCGAGGGTCGCGAACCGACCGCGGCTGCGTTTGATCTGCCTCGGCTCGTGCGCGCAAATCGCATCGCTGCCGATCAGGTGTACGACCTCGATAGTCGAGTGGGAGAGGCTGGCGAATGACGGCTTGGCTGCGCGCGGGCGTGGTGCTTCTGGCTGTGCTGTGTGCTCGTTCGGCTTCGGCCGATGCGGACGCAGCGCAGCCTTGGGTCGCGACCAATGGCAACGGCGATCGCGGCTGGCTCGTGGTCACACGCGAGAGCGGCCGCGAGTCCGACGATCCGATCGTGGAACTCGTGCATGTGCCGCCGCGAGGCGCCGGCGAGTCGCGGATCGGCGATCTCGTGCTCAGGCCGGCGGTGCTCCGCCTGCGGGACATGCCCAATGCAATCGCCAGCGTTGGCGATCGTGCCTTTATGGTGTTCGGCGTCGAAGACGGCAGGCGCAGCGTGCTGTCGATCCGGGCGATCGCCACACTGCCCGGACAGTTCGCGTACGAGCCGCGCGGCCGATCTCGCGTCGAGCGATCCATCGACAGCGACGGCGAGCTCGTCGGCTTCACGGGCGCGTTGGGCACCGCTTGGGCGTTGCTTGCGGGCGATACCGGCCCCGAGCTGCTGCGGCTGGATGACGAGGGCTGGGCGGAAGCCGAACTACCCGCAGCCGAGTTCGACGCGATCACGCTGGCTGGCGATGACGACAGCTTGTTGATCATCACCCAGACATCCGCGTGGTGCCTCGATCGCGATGGCGTCTGGTCGTCGGCGTTCGCGTGGTCAGATGATGCGTCGATCGATGGCGCGACGGTGGCCGGCGGAGAGCTGTTCACATGGTCGACGCACGGCTTCGGCGATCAGGGACGCGAGGTCGTCATCAGCCGAGCGAGCGCGAACGGCCTGCGTGAGATCGCGACGATCGAAGCCGACGCCGCAGCGGTCGTGGCGATGGCGCGCGAAGGCCGACTGATGC